>NZ_DIEJ01000291.1:0-46206 GCF_002418565.1 Achromobacter sp. UBA5777
CTCGGCCTCAAACGCGCGCACGGCCGCAGCCAGATGTTCCTCGCCTTCGCGCCACTGCCCGCGCAGGCCCAGCGCGTCCAGCATCAGTTCATGCGCCTGTGAATCGAACGGCGCCAATTGCAGCCACTTGTCCAGGCAGGCGAAGCGTTCTTCCGCGCCCGCCGGCAGGCTTGCGGCCTGGTGCGCCAGCACGGCCGCATGGCAGGCCCGCAGGCGCCGCCGCTGCGCGGTCTGCCAACTATGGAAGAACGGACTGCGGCCGATCTCCAGGCCTTCCAGGAAATCGCCCTGGAACAGCGCCGACAGGGCGCGCAGCCTGTCGGGATCCGCCTTGTCGATGCCGTCCTGCATCGCCGCGCCGATGTCCAGGACATCCACGCGGCAATCGGACAGGTCGAGGCGCACCGCGTCCTGCACCGTCTCGACCCGGCGGCGGCCCGGCTCATCCAGCAGGCCGCGCGCCTTGCTCAGGCACCAACGCAGCTCGCCGCGCGGATCGTTCGGAATATCCCACAGCAATTCGCACAGGTGCGCCCGCATCACGGCGTTCGGGGCCAGCGCCAGGTAGGCGATCAGCGCCCGTAGTTTGCGCGACGGCGGCAAGGCCAGCGGCGCGCCGCCGCGGCTGATCGCCAGCGGTCCCAGCATGCGCACGTGGATGCTCGCGCCGGTCGAATCCACGCCAGATTCCACGCCCGCTACCACGCTCGCCTCCACGCTCGGTTTTTATCGTGGTTTCCGGGGCGCACGGCACGCGAATTCCTTCGCGGCGCTGGTTGCATCACCCCGGCGCGCTGGCAATGGATGCTGTCGCGCACCCCACGCAATAACGGAGAGTCACCATGTCCATTTCCTCCCTTGCCACCAGTGACGTGCGCGAAACCGCACAGCCCGACCTGGCCGCCTTGAAGACCCGCCAGCAGGGCACCTGGTCCTCCGGGGACTACGCCGTCGTCGGCACCACGCTGCAGATCGTAGGAGAACAGCTTTGCGAAGCCCTTGATGTCCGCGCCGGCCAGAAGGTGCTGGACGTTGCCGCCGGCAACGGCAATGCCACGCTGGCCGCCGCCCGCCGCTGGTGCGACGTCACGTCGACCGACTACGTGCCCACGCTGCTCAGCCGCGGCCGCGAACGCGCCGCCGCGGAACGCCTGAAGATCGAATTCCAGGAGGCCGACGCCGAGGCGCTGCCCTTCCCTGACGCCGCGTTCGACGTCGTCATGTCGACCTTCGGGGTGATGTTCACGGCAGACCAGGACAAGGCCGCGGCCGAACTGATGCGCGTGTGCAAGCACGGCGGCAAGATCGGGCTGGCCAACTGGACGCCCGACGGCTTCATCGGCCAGATCTTCAAGACCATCGGCAAACACCTGCCCCCGCCCGCCGGCGTCAAGTCGCCCGCGCTCTGGGGCACCAAGGCGCGCATCGAAGAGATGTTCGGATCGCAAGCCGCGTCGATTCAGTGCGAACCGCGCCACTTCGTGTTCCGCTACCGCTCGCCCGAGCACTGGATGCAGGTCTTCAAGACCTACTACGGCCCGCTGCTCAAAGCCTTCGGCGCGCTGGAACCCGCGGCGCAGACGGCGCTGACGGCCGATATCACCGCGCAGATCGAACGCTTCAACCGCTCCGGCGATTCGGCGGTCGTGGTGCCCAGCGAGTACATGGAAATCGTGATCACCCGCCGGTGATCGCGCGTCAAACCCCGCCTCGCAAGCGGCGGGATCGGCCTGGCGGTCGGCTGTGTGGTCCATGGCGCAGCGCCTTCACGGCCGTCCGCCGGCAAGCGCCGGGCAACCGTTGTAGAGGAACCATCCGTTGAAGTAGGCAGCGGCGTGCCCCGCCGCTGCCGCACTGGGTGCGAGCCCATAGCCGAAATAATACGCCCGCCCCTACCCCTACGGCAGGTTCTCCCGGAATATCACCTGGCTACGCGCCAATTCCACCCCATTCATCGCGCTGCGCTTATCCCGCAGATTGCTGAAAATGCGCACGCAGCTCATCAGCGCCTCCATCGGGCTTTGCGTGATCACGGCGTCCATCGTGCCGTCGATCAGCAGTGAACGCGTGTCGGGCGTCAGTCCATGCCCGATGAAAACAACCCGGTGCTGCTGCCCTGCTTCTTTCAGCGCGCGGGCCACCCCGTCTGACGCGCCGCCGATGTTGTAAATCCCGGCAAGCTGCGGATACTGCTCCAGCAACTGCCGCGTCTGCTCGTAGTTGCGCTGCGCGTCGTCATAGCCTTCGCGCAGGTCCACCACCTGCATGGCTTGGAATTGTTCGGCGTAGAGCTGCAGAAATCCGCTTTCCCGCTCTTCATGGGCGCGGTAATGCCGCGAGCCCGCGATCAGCGCCACATGCGCCGCGCGCATCCCGATAAAGCGCGCAATCAGATAGCCGGCCGTGCGCCCGGCGGCCCGATTGTCCAACCCCACGTAAGCCGTGCGCGCACTGTTGGCGATGTCCGAGATCAGCGTCACCGTCGGCACGCCCTGCTGCGCCAGCGCATTCACGGCCTCGCGCACCACGGGGTGCTCCAGCGCCATGAACGCAATTCCGTCGGCCCGCTTGCCATGTTTGGCCAGCGCCTGCGCCAACGCGTCGGGATTGAAGCTTTCCACGTACTCGACATGGCACTTGGCATTCAACGGCGCAAAGTGCTCGTGCGCAAAGTTGACGGTATCGCCCAGCATGCGCAGATAGCGATTGCTGCCGCGCGGCAACAGGAACACCAGCCGCATTGGCTCGGGCGCGGGAGCCGCGTACACCTCGTCGTCCGGCAGGTAATCCAGTTCGATGGCGGCCTTGAAGACCTTTTGCGCGGTGGCCGGGCGCACGCCGGGCCGGCGATTCAGCACGCGATCGGCCGTGGCCGTCGACACGCCCGCGCGGGCAGCCACGTCCGCCAGCTTGGCGAGTCCACGAGAGGAGGCGCTTCTATTCACATCAAAAACCATCATGAATAAGATTTGACGATGATAGCGCCTATTCACTATTGTCCACAGTGCCGCAGGGCTAAGGCGGTTTTGTGGCACATCAAAAAACATCATAAGCAAGACAACGGAGACAACCATGAAGCTGCTTACTCGCCGCAGTGCCCTGCGCCGCCTTTGCGCGGTTCCCGCCCTCGCCGTCGCCGGCACCGGCTTTCCGCTGATCGCCCGCGCCGCCGATTACTCGCTCAAGTACGGCAACAACCTGCCGGTGACGCATCCGCTGAACATCCGCGCCCAGGAAGCGGCCGAACGCATCCTCAAGGAAAGCAACGGCCGCGTCGACATCAAGATCTTTCCGAACAACCAGCTGGGCGGCGACACCGACATGCTGGCCCAGGTGCGTTCCGGCGGCATCGACTTCTTCACGCCGTCCGCCCTGGTGATCGCCACACTGGTGCCGGTGGCCGCCATCAACGCCGTCGGCTTCGCGTTCAAGGACTACGACCAGGTCTGGAACGCCATGGACGGCGCGCTGGGCGCCCACGTGCGCGCCGCCATCGCGCAGCGCAAGCTCTACGCCTTTGAAAAGATGTGGGACAACGGCTTCCGCCAGACCACCAGCAGCAAGGGTCCGGTCAATACGGCCGCCGACATGGACGGCCTGAAGATCCGCGTGCCGGTGAGCTCGCTGCCGATCTCCATGTTCAAGGGCCTGGGCGCCGCGCCCGCCAGCCTGCAGTTCAGCGAGGTCTACTCGTCGCTGCAGACCAAGGTGGTGGACGCGCAGGAAAACCCGCTGCCCATCATCCAGGTCGCCAAGCTGTACGAAGTGCAGAAGTACTGCTCGCTGACCAAGCACATCTGGGACGGCTACTGGTTCATCGCCAACGGCCGCATGTGGGAAGGCCTGCCCGCCGACCTGAAGACGGTGGTGGCGCGCGGCATCAACGAAGCCGGCCTGGCCCAGCGCGAAGACATCAAGAAACTCAACGCCTCGGTGCAGGCAGACCTGGAATCAAAGGGTCTGGTGTTCAACCAGCCGTCCGCCGACAGCTTCCGCGAACAGCTGCGCACCGCGGGCTTCTACAAGGAATGGCAAGGCCGGTTCGGCAATGAGGCCTGGGGCCTCTTGGAGCAGTCCGTCGGCAAGCTGGCCTGAGGTCGCGCGCCATGTCCTCCCTGTCCGCTCCCCACGCCGCGGCGCCCGCGCTGCCGGCCAATCCCCTGCGCCGGGCGGCCGGCGCGCTCGACAGCGTGTTGGGCACCGTGGTCGAACACGTTGCCGCGGCCATCGTGCTGGTCGAGATCCTCGTGCTGTTTGCGGGCGTGGTGGCGCGCTACGCGTTCCACAGCCCGCTGGTCTGGTCCGACGAACTGGCTTCGATCCTGTTCCTTTGGCTGTCCATGCTGGGCGCCGTCGTGGCGTTGCGGCGCGGCGAGCACATGCGCATGACGGCGCTGGTGAACAACGTCAGCCCGGCGCGTCGCGCGCAGCTTGAAACCGCAGCGCTTGCGGCGTCGCTGGCGTTCCTGGTGCTGATCCTGGCGCCCGCCATCGAGTACGCGCATGAAGAACACTTCATCATCACGCCGGCGCTGGAACTGAGCAACGCGTGGCGCGCCTCGGCGATTCCGGTCGGCATGGGCCTGATGGGCATCATCGCGCTGCTGCGCCTCTTGCGCACGCAGCCGCTGCCGCAGGTGGCGATGGCGCTGGCTGGCGTGGCGGCGGTCGTGGGCCTGTTCTGGCTCGCGCAGCCCCTGTTCTCCGGACTGGGCAAGCTGAACCTGGTGATCTTCTTCGTGGGCATCGTCGCCGCCACCGTGTTCTCGGGCGTGCCGATCGCATTCTCGTTCGCGCTTGCCACCTTCTCGTACCTGGCGCTGACCACCAACACGCCGATGGTCGTCATGGTGGGCCGGCTGGACGAAGGCATGTCGCACCTGATGCTGCTCGCAGTGCCGCTGTTCATTTTCCTGGGCTCGCTCATCGAAATGACGGGCATGGCACGCGCCATGATCCAGTTCCTGGCCAGCCTGCTGGGCCACGTGCGCGGCGGGCTGTCCTACGTGCTGATCGGCGCCATGTATCTGGTGTCCGGCATCTCGGGCTCGAAGATCGCCGACATGGCGGCCATCGCGCCCGTGCTGTTCCCCGAAATGAAAAAGCGCGGCGCCAAGCCTGGCGATCTGGTCGCCCTGCTGTCCGCCACCGGCGCGCAGACCGAGACGATTCCGCCGTCCATCGTGTTGATCACCATCGGTTCGGTGACCGGCGTGTCGATCGCCGCGCTGTTCACGGGCGGCCTGCTGCCCGCCGTCGTGCTGGGCCTGGCCCTGTGCGGCGTGGTGTGGTGGCGCTACCGCAAGGAAGACCTGAGCCTCGTCCAGCGCTTCACCTTCAAGGAGATCGGCCGCTTCTTCATGATCGCGCTGCCCGCCGTGGCCCTGCCGTTCGTGATCCGCGCCGCCGTCGTCGAAGGCGTGGCGACCGCCACCGAGGTCTCCACCATCGGCATCGTGTACTCCGTCGTCGTGGGCCTTGTGATCTACCGCTGCTTCGACTGGGCGCGAGTCAAGCCCATGCTGATCGAGACCGCGTCCCTGTCCGGCGCCATCATGCTGATCGTGGGCTGCGCCACCGCCATGGCCTGGGCGCTGACGCAATCGGGCTTCTCGGGCGATCTGGCCAAGCTGATGGCAGGCATGCCCGGCGGTAGCTACGGCTTCCTGGCCGTCTCCATCGTGGCCTTCATCATCCTGGGCAGCGTGCTGGAAGGCATTCCCGCCATCGTGCTGTTCGGCCCGCTGCTGTTCCCGATCGCGGTGCAGGCCGGCGTGCATGAAGTTCATTACGCGATGGTCGTGATCTTCGCCATGGGTATCGGCCTCTTCGCCCCACCCTTCGGTGTCGGCTACTACGGCGCGTGCGCCATCAGCCGCGTCGATCCCAACGAAGGCATCCGGCCGATCTGGGGCTACATCGGCGCGCTGCTGATCGGCCTGATCGTCGTCGCCGCCTTCCCCTGGTTCTCCATCGGTTTCCTGTGACGCGGCGCGGCCCCTTGCGGGCCGCGCCCCTCCCGTCTCTCAGCCACCCTTTTATAAAGATCCAACATGAGTCGTTTCCTGGGCGAGATCCGCCAACTCGGTTATGTCGTGCACGACATCGAAGCCGCCATGGACTACTGGAGCACCAAGCTCGGCGTGGGTCCCTGGTACTACAACCCGCGCGTGCCCATCGTCAATTACCAATACGACGGCGAACGCCACGACCCGCACAACTCCGTCGCCCTGGCCAACTCGGGCTATGTGCAGGTCGAGCTGATCCAGACCCGCAACGACGTGCCCTCCATGTACCGCGATTTCCTGCAAGCCGGCCGCACCGGCCTGCAGCACGTCGCCTACTGGACCGAAAGCTACGACGCTGACCTCGAGCGCCTGCTGGCGCAAGGCTTCAAGCCCAAGATGAGCGGCGAAGTCGGCGAAAAAGGCCGCTTCATTTACTTCGACACCGAATACCACCCCGGCACCGTCATCGAGCTCTCCGAAGTGGCCGGCCCCAAGGGCCGCCTCTTCGACCTGATCCGCGAAAGCTCGGTCAACTGGGACGGCAAGGACCCCGTCCGCGCCTTTCCCGACCTCAGCCGCCTCTGATACGCCCCTGCCGCACACCGCCACCATGAATTCCCAATCGTTTACCGCCACCTACCTGATTGAAACCCCCGTCGACCCCGCCAAGGTCGCGGAGGTCATGGCCGGCGAGCAGTCCTGCGGCACCTTCACGCGCGTGCAGGGCGAAACCGACGAGCTGCGCGCCCGCGCACGCGCCCGCATCGAATCCATCGAAACACTGGAAACGGTCGACTCGCCCAGCCTGCCCAATGCATATCTCGCGCGACAGCCGGGCGGCATGCCCGGCAAATTCCAGCGCGCACGGATTCGCATTGCCTTTCCCGTCGCCAACGTGGGCGCCAACCTGCCCACGCTGGCCGCCACCGTCGGCGGCAATCTGTACGACCTGGGCGAAGTCACCGGCCTGCGGCTCGAAAGCATGGAGCTGCCCGCCAACTACCGCGCGCAGTTCGACCTGCCCCAGGTCGGCATCGCCGGCACGCGCGCGCTGACCGGCGTGGACAAGGGTCCGCTGGTCGGCACCATCATCAAACCCAACGTTGGCCTCTCGCCCGAGCAGACCGCGCACCTGGTGGCGCAGCTGTGCGCGGCCGGCGTGGACTTCATCAAAGACGACGAGGTGTGCGCCAACCCGGCCCACGCCCCCCTCGCCCAGCGCGTGGCCGCCGTAATGGCCGTGGTGCGCGCGCACCGCGAACGCACCGGCCGCAACGTGATGGTCGCGTTCAACATCACCGACGAAACCGACGCCATGCGCCGGCACGCCGACCTGATCGAACGCGAAGGAGGCACCTGCGTCATGGCCAGCCTGAATTGGTGCGGCTATTCCGCCATCCAGACTTTGCGCCGCAGCACGCCGCTGGCGCTGCATGGCCATCGCAATGGGTTCGGCGCGCTGTCTCGCCATCCGCTGCTGGGCATGGGATTTCAGGCGTATCAGACGCTGTGGCGGCTGGCGGGCGTGGACCATATGCACGTGCACGGGTTGCAAGGCAAGTTCTCGCAGGAAGACAGCGAAGTCGTGGACTCGGCGCGCGATTGCCTGGCGTCGTTGACACCGGGGATCGACGACGCCGTCATGCCTGCTTTCTCGTCGGGTCAGTGGGCCGGCACGGTGCCCGCCACGTGGGCGGCCGTGCGCAGCGACGACCTGCTGTTCATGTCGGGCGGGGGCATTCTGGCGCATCCGGATGGTCCGGCGGCTGGGGTGCAGAGCATTCGTCAGGCGTGGCACGCCGTGCGCGACAACCAGCGGCTGGAAGACTACGCCCGCAACGCGCCTGAGTTGCAGCGCGCGCTGGAATTTTTTGGAAGCCGCGCATGATTGGCGGCACCGCGCCGCAGGTGTGCTGGTATGGCGACGATTTCACCGGCGCCACTGACACGCTCGCCGAGGTCGCGCGGGCGGGCCTGCGCAGCCTGCTGTTTTTGGGCGTGCCTTCTTCTGCGCAACTGGAACGGGCCGGGCCATTGGACGCCATCGGCATCGCCGGCGCCGCGCGTGGGATGGCGCCGGCGGAGATGGTCGAGGAACTGCGCGCGGTTGGCGCGTTCATGGCCAGCACCGGCGCGCGCGTGCTGCATTACAAGTGCTGTTCCACCTTCGACAGCGCACCGCATGTCGGCAGCATCGGCGTGGCGGTGCGCGAGCTGCGTCGGCATTTCGCGAATCCCATCGTGCCGATCGTTGGCGGGCAACCCAGCATTGGCCGGTATTGCAGCTTTGGGAATCTGTTTGCGCGCGCGGGGACTGCGCCCGAGATTCATCGCATTGATCGCCATCCCGTGATGAGCATGCATCCTGTCACGCCGATGCACGAGGCGGATTTACGGCGGCATCTGGAAGCGCAGGGGCTAGAGGACGTGCGGTCGGTGCCGCATGTTGCTTATCCCCCGAGTGCGAACTTGGAAGTGAACACGGGTACGGACTCCGCCGTGAGTTCCGGTACCGACTTAGCCGCGCTCGATGCGTGGATCGAACAGGTCACGGAGAGTGCGGACGGACCGCTGCTGCTGGATCTGGTGGACGAATCGCAGCTCGCCGCGATCGGCCGCCTGATCCAACGCGCCGCAGCCCGCGCCCCTCTGGTGGCTGTCGGCCCGAGCAGCGTGCAGCAAGCTCTGGCTCGCGCCCGGCCCACCGGACAAGCCCCCGCTACGCAGGCTGCCCCACTCCGCCCGTCGGACGGCCCGGTGCTGGTTGTCGCGGGCAGCCTGTCGCCTGTCACCGCCCGGCAGATCGCCGCTTCCGAAAGCTATACGCGCCAACCGCTGCAAGTCGCGCGGCTGCTGGCTGATGCCGGCTATGCCGCGCAACAGGTTGCGTTGGCCGCCGTGACATTGGCCGAAGGCCGCAACGTCCTGGTGCATACCGACAGGCCTGTCGGCACGGTCAGCGCAGACCAGACCGCCGCAACAGCCCGCGCCACCGCCAGCCTCGCCGCGGACATCGTGCGCGCCAGCGCAACAGCCGGTCAACGGCTGAATCGCATCGGCATCGCCGGTGGAGACACTTCCAGCCAGGCGACGCTTGCCTTGGGATTGTGGGGACTGGCGTTTCGCTGCGTGCTGGCGCCGGGGGTGACGGTCAGCGTTGCACGCAGCGACGACCCTGTGATCGACGGCATTGAGCTGATGCTCAAGGGCGGGCAAATGGGCGGGGATCGCCTGTTTGATGCGTTGGCCGCAGGCGACGCCTGAGAGGCCAACTCATCGGCTCAACGATTCACCAGCTTCTTGGGCAGCGTCAACGTAAGAGCCGCACCGATCATTGCCACGCACGCGATGAATATCACGCCATTATCGGTGCTGCCTGTGACATCCTTGACGACACCGACGACATACGGGCTGACAAATCCGCCCAGTCCTCCGAAGCAGTTGATCAGTGCCACGCCCGCTGCCATGCCGACGCCCGAAAGAAACAGTCCGGGAATCGTGAACAGCATGGACGTCGTGCTGTAGGCGCCGACGGCGGCGATGGTCAGCGATAGAAGCGCCAGCCCCATCGACCCATGGAACCAGACACTGCCAATCAAGCCGACGCACACGCAGGTGAACGGTCCAACCAGATGCCAGCGGCGCTCGCGCATGCGATCGGAACTGCGGCCGATCAGATACATCACCACGAAAGCCGCGGTGAACGGCACTGCGGTGTAAAGACCCACGTGCATGACGTCCCCCACGTTCAGCTGCTGCACAAGCGTGGGTAGCCAGAACGACACGCCGTAAGAGCAGATGGCCGAGCAGAAGCAGATGCTGGTCATCTTCCACACCCGCCGGTCTTTCAGCGTGGCCGCGAGCGACACGGTGGACTTGTCGTGGCGGGTGAGCTCGCGCTCGGCCTGGAGTTCGCCTTCCACCAACTCGCGCTCGCCCTGGGTGAGCCATGGGGCAACCGCGGGGCTGTCGGCCAGATACTTCAGGCACAGCAGGCCGAGGATCAGCGACGGCACGGCTTCGATAAGGAACATCCATTGCCAGCCAGCCAACGAGTGCGCTCCGTGGCCCCATTCGATGATGGCGCCAGAAAGCGGCGCGCCGATCATGCCTGACAACGGCACCGCCCCCACAAAGAGCGCCACCATCTTCGCTCGCTTGTTTGCGGGAAACCAATAGGTCAGATACAGGATCACGCCAGGATAGAAGCCGGCTTCGGCCGCGCCCAGCAGGAAGCGCAACACGTAGAACTGCGTCGGCGTCTCGACAAAGGCAAAGCAGGCCGAAATGATGCCCCACAGAATCATGATGCGGGAAATCGTCCGCTTGGCGCCGATGCGCATCATCAGCAGATTGCTGGGCACCTCGAAGATCAGGTACCCGATAAAGAACAGTCCCGCGCCCAAGCCATAAACGGCATCGCTGAAGCCCAGGTCGTTCAGCATATGCAGCTTGGCAAAGCCGATATTGATGCGGTCCAGATACGCCGCCACGTAGCACAACATGAGAAACGGCATGATGTGCAGCGCCACCTTGCGGTAGACGGCATTCCGGTCCGGCGCATTTCCCGCGTAGGCGGGCTGAGTCAGAGTTGCTTGCACGAATTTTCCCCTTGCGGATGTCAGGCGGACGCCCCGCCCCGACTTATGGTTTGAGTTGGAAGATGGCTTCGACTTCCACCGCCATGCCCGACGGCAGCGATGAAGCGCCGGTGGCGATGCGCGCATGCAGGCCGCGTTCGCCCAGCACAGCGGTCAGCAAGTCCGATGCGCCGTCCAGGACCTTTGAATGGGCATCAAAGTCCTCGGCGCAATTGACCACACCGGCCAGCCGCACCGAGCTGGCGACGCGCGACAAATCGTCCCCGCAGGCCTGAGCCAGATGGCCGAGCACGTTGAGCGCGCACAGCGCCGCGGCATCGCGGCCTTGCTCGACGCTCAGATCGCGCCCCACGCGGCCCGAGAACTCCAGCACGCCGTTACGCCGCGGCGCTTGCCCCGCGACGAACAGCAAGTCTCCGGCGCGCACGGCCGGAACGTAGCTGCCGCGCGGCGGATTGACCGTTGGCAATGCAAGTCCCAGTTCGGCCAGCCGACCGGAGATGGTGGTTGCGCTCATTTCAGTTGCCTCCAGTCGCCCTGGTGCCCCTGCCAGTTGATCGAGTGACCCAGCGCACGCATCACACTGCCACGCAGTGCGCGAACCATCCCTGCGTACTCCTGCATGGCAATGCCGTCATGCGCTGGCTCCGGGGCCATGAACATCCCATCCACGCCGCCGCTGGCGACGCACAGCTCGGTGCTGCGGATTTCCAGTTCGGGCTCGTGGAACACCACCGGGTTCTCCAGCAAGGCAGCAAGCGCCGCCACCACGCCCGTTGCACCAAAATTGGAGATGTTCGACACCACCAGCCAGTCGGCAGCCGTGACAGCGGCGACGCCGCCGCGTCCCGGTGTGCCGGTATCCGCAGCCTTGGGTGAAAACCGTGGTAAGTCCTCGGCAATCACGCCCATGCCTAGCTCGTTGCCGCCGTCACCGATGCCGATGAACGGGATCTTTGCCGCCTGAATTTTCTCGAACAGATAGTCCAGATTGGCGACCAGCCCGTCCAGCGGGCGACCGCCCAACCCGTGGTACAGGCCCTTGGCGTTCTTCCCGGGCCGTTCGATTGCGATCGCGGCGCAGGGACGCGTTATCGTCACCAGCGCGTCGCAAACTGCGTGTGCGCCGCGATCGTCCTTGGGGACCGTCTTGATATACACCGGCCGCAAGAAATCGAAGGGTTTGATGACGCCATCTTCCGGGAATGGCATCGGCGCCAGGCCCGCGCCGCGGCAGGTGGCGATCATCATCTCCTCCCAGTCTTCGTCGATGACGATGACGGTCTCGCGACGCAACCCCAGGAAGAAGGCCCGGGCCATCAGCGCGGCACCGATCGGGCCATCGGTTTCAGGCGCACCGCCGCCTTCCGGAAAACCTGTCGCGATCAGGATCGGTCCGGCGCTTTCCTGGGAGGCCTTCTGCAACCGCTCGGCAGCGCCCATGCACGCATATCCAGGCTGTCGCGTCTGCAGCGCCTCGTAGAGATTGCCGATCAGTCCAACGCCGGTGTAGTCGACGCGCATGAAGTCGTCGATGGTGCGTGCAACGCGGTGATATGTCTTGGATTCAGAATTCAGCATGATAGGTCAGGCGTTCAAGGCCTCGATGAAAACAGGGGTATCGACGTTGCCGCCGCTCAGTACGACGACAACGGTCTTGCCCGCAACGTCAATTTTTCCCGCGAGCACGGCGGCAAGCGGCACGGCGCCGCCCGGCTCCACCACCAGACGCAGGTGCTGGTACGCGGCTTTCATTGCACGCCTGACCTCGTCGTCGGTGACGACAAGGCTGCCTGAAAGCAGATCCAGGTTGATCGGAAAGGTCAGCTTGCCCGGCTTCACCACCTGCAGCGCGTCGCAGATCGACTTGGCGCCGGGCGCATTGCTTTCAGGCTGGCCGGATGCCAGCGATCGCGCCAGTTCATCAAAGCCCGCTGGTTCACCGGCATACACCGCCGTTTCGGGCGACAGCGACTTCACGGCCGTCGCCACGCCAGCGACCAGACCGCCGCCGCTGGACGCCGCAATCACGATATCCAGCGGCGCGCCCATGTCGCGGGCCTGCTCAACGATTTCCAGGCCGACGGTGCCCTGTCCGGCCATGATGTGGGGGTCGTCATAGGGCGGAACGATCACGGCGCCGGTCCTGCCAGCGATTTCCGCGCCAATCGCTTCGCGGTCGTCCTTCTGGCGGTCGTACAGCACCACCTCCGCACCGTTCGCGCGTGCGCCTTCAATCTTGGCCCGGGGCGCGTCGGCCGGCATAATGATCGACGCCGAAATGCCTAACGTGCGAGCCACCAACGACGTGGCCAGCGCGTGGTTGCCGGATGAAAACGCCACCACGCCTGCTCGCTTTTCTGCGTCGGACAGTTGCAACAACCGGTTGACGGCCCCCCGGAACTTGAAGGCCCCGGCGTTCTGCAAGGATTCGGCTTTGACCAACACCCGCGCCCCCGTCATTGCATTGAGCGATGCGCTCTCCAGCAATGGGGTACGCACGATGTGGGAACGAATGCGTTCGTGTGCCTGCTGCACGTCACCAAGCGTGATGGCAAAGGCGGATGTGGGATCTGCGGTATTCAAGGCTGCTCCTGGCTGAATGGGATTTTGCGCACCCATTACATCCCGGTCGTTTCATAACAACCAATCCTATCTTTGGATAGAAATCAATAAGGCTGTCTTATTGATCACAGTTTTCCGAGGAGCGTGCACTTTCAGCGGGCGCACGAAGCCCGCAGTTATCAGGGAAACCACTAATACGTTGACGAGGTGAAGGAACCGCTACGGGCGGCCTTTTCTCCGCCCACGCGGATTGCCAGCGGATGAAGCGCGCGCAATTTCGCCGGCAAGATCGGCCAGCGCCTCTTTCGTCTGTTGGTCACTGCCTGGCGCATAAGCCACGGCAAAGGACAGATCACGCAGTTGCATCTGCGCCCGCCGAACCTTCAACCGCCCCTGCGCCACTTCCTTCGCTACCGCCAACCGCGGGACAACGCATACGCCATAGCCATCCTCTGCCATGCGAACGATGGTGGACAGGGACCAGTTGGTGAAGATTCGAGGCGCGCCATGCTCGGGGGTAGTCAGTTCCCGATGAAGAAACGTATACGGGTAGGTCCGCTTGGGAAAAGTGATCAGCGGATGCCGCGCTACCTCGCTGTTCGACAAAGGTTCTTTCCCCACTTTCAGCGAAGGCGCCGACAGAAAGTTGAGTTCGTAGCTGCAAAGCGGCTTTTCAATCAGCACATCGTCATTCAATGGCCCGAGCAGGAAGGCCATGTCCAACTCACCCGACTTCAAGTTTTCGCGCAGGGTGGGCGTGATATCCACGACAAAATCGATAATCACATTGGGATAGCGCTTGCGGCATTGCTCCAGGAACTCCACCAGCCAGGTATGAACGATGGTTTCGGCAACGCCAAGACGAATGACTCCACTGATCGCCTGCTCTTCAGCTACCTTCATCATCATTTCCGAATGCAGCGCCATGAAACGCTCGGCGTACCCATACAGGACGCGGCCCTTCGCGGTGAGCTTTACCGCGCGCGACGTCCGGTCCAACGCCTTGATACCCAGTTCCTTCTCCAACGCCGCAATGCGTTGTGAGACTGCAGGCTGAGTGGTGTGCAGTTTTGCCGCAGCTTTGTTGAAGCTGCTGAAGTTGACCACCCAGTAAAAGACCTCAAGGCTCTTGAAATTCATTTGGATTTCGCGTCAGCGGGGAAGTTCGGCGGCGCCGATTCGACGGCTATTGTGCAGCCCGCAGCACGATCACAGGCGCATGGCTCGAATTTTATATTCCCGGGTGTCTGACACCCTGGTGATGGCGGGCAACGGCTAAGCGCTTGCCAGCGCGTTATGCTCCCTGGCGAAACATCCCGCTTTCCGCGGGATCCGGTCAAACAGGAGCTCCCGCAATGAATTGGCGTGTCCGCGCGGCCAGCATGTCTGCCCTTTTGCTTTGCCTTGCAGCGCCTGCCTCGGCGCAATCGCCGGCCACACAGGCCGAATGGCAAAAGGCTGTCAGTCAAAAGATCCTGCGCGGCATCAGGCTCCCGGCGGCTACCCGCGAGATGAGCTCTCCTGTGGTGCTCAAGGTTCGAATCGCCATCCTTCGAGACGGCGCGATCGACACCGTCGAGTTGGTGGAATCTTCGGGCAGCGACGCCGTGGATGAGGCGACGCTCGGCATGATCCGGCGCAACGGCACGTTACTGCCCTTCTCTGCCGACATGGCAGAAGACCGGAAGGACCTGACGCTGCCCATCCGGTTTCATTTCAACGGCGATGCGCCACCAGGATTCCCCGCCACACGAACCCGATAGCATCGACTCGTCGCTTGCGGCCCGCCGAGTCTTCTGATGTGGGGCGCATGAATGCTTGCCGCGTGGCGGCGCACTCGGTGCATGGCGAATGCCCTGACGACGTTGGCATGCGATGTCTACCGGCCGTGCCAGTACCGCTTCGCCGATTCCCGCTGGCCCCACACCGTCAACCCCTGCGGCGTCGCTTCCGCCATCACCGCCCCGTCCTTGTCGCTGCGCCAGAATCTTCCGCCAGCCCGCATCCACCGCAACTCCACCGCCCGCGCCGGATGCTTGAACCGATTCAGGTGCCCGGCCTGCGCGATGACGTGCTTGGCCTGCGAAGCCGCCACCAATTCGCGGCTGGACGACGACGACGAACCGTGATGCGGCGCCAGGACGACGTCGGCATCCGCGAGGCCCTGTTCGACCAGCGCCCGCTCCTGCGCCACACCGACATCTCCCGTCAGCAACAGCGAATGCTCCTTGCCCTCCACGCGCAGCACGCAACTGTCGGCATTGCGGTCATCCGCCTTTCCTGTGCGTTCTGACGGCCACGGATGCAGGAAGGTGAATACCACCCCATCGGCCTCCCAGCGCCCTCCCCGTTCGCACCGCACCATCTCATCGGGCAAGACCGGCTGCGCGTTGCCCACGTCCGGCCACATCCGAGCGTCCCGCCGCACGTAGGCCGGCAGATCGAAAGACGTATAACTTCGCGCCACCGGCACCGCCGCCAGCACCGCACGTGTGCCGCCTACATGATCCATATCCGCGTGCGACAGCACCAGCACATCCAGCCGTCCGATCCCCCGGGACTGCAAGAACGGCGCGACTACCCGTTCGCCCGCGTCGCTGCCGCCATAGCTGCGCGGCCCGGCGTCAAACAACAACGACTGGCTGGCCGTTTCCACCAGAATCGCGCTGCCCTGCCCAACGTCCATCGCGCTCATGCGCCAGTAGCCGGGTTCGGGCTTGTCCGGCCGCCAGAACAGCAACGGCAACATGCAGACCCATCCCAGATGACGCCCTGGCCAGCCGCGCGTCTGCAGCGCCCAGGCCATGCCCGCGACCGCCAGCAGCAGCCACATCCAACCAGCCGCCGCAACCGGCACGCTGGCCCAGCTTGCATTGCCCACCCATGACACGGGCACCATGGTGAGGTCGAAAGTGTCCAGGCCTGCCTGCCCGGCCCACGCCGCCAACGTCTCCGCCCCCGGCAGGCACGACAGCGCCGCGCACAGCAAGGCCAGCGGCGTCACGATGAACGTCACGACCGGTATGGCCACGGCATTTGCTAACGGCGAGCCCAACGACACCTGATGCACCAGAAAAGCCAGCAATGGCATCAGGCCAACGGTCACCAGCAATTGCACGCGCACCGCCTGCCCCAGCCGCGTCGCGCAGCGCGCGCGCCAGCCGGCATCAACATCAATTGGCGCCGAAGCGATGCGCAACAACACCGCCACCGCGCCGAACGACAACCAGAAGCCCGCGGCTACCGGCGCCCACGGGTCCAACGCCACGACGGCCGCCGCCGCGCAGGCCAGCACCCGGCCGCCGGATAGCGGCAACCGAGACAGCGCCGCCGCCAACACCACCAGCAGCATGAAGAACGTACGGCGCGCAGGCACGCCCCAGCCGGCAAGCAGGCAATACATCAGCGCAACCAGCGCCGCCACCGCCCCGCCCGCAATGCGCGCAGGCACGCGCTCCGCCAATCCCACGCCGCGCCAGCGCAATCGTCGCCATAAGGCCGATGCGAGCAGACCGCCAATGCCCGCGATCGACGTCACATGCATGCCGCTGATCGACACCAGATGCGTAATGCCGCTGCGGTTGAAGATGCGCCAGTCGTCGCGCGACACACCGGCCTGGTCCCCGATCGCCAACGCAATCAATACCGGCGCATAACGATGTTCGCCCAGCGCCGCGCGCATGCCTTCGCGCACGTGGTGCCGCGCGCGTTCGATCGCGATGCCGGGCGACGCCCATGGCCGGTCGTCCAGCAGCACAGGCTGTCCGCGCACGGTGCCTGTCGCGCGAACGCCGTGGGCAAACATGCGCCCCTCCGCATCCGGCCCGGCGGGGTTCAGCAGGCCGTGCGGTCTGCGCAACACCAAAGCCATGCGCCACACCTGACCGGGCAGCACCTGCGGCACGGTCTGGTTGGCGCCGGCCCCCGCCTGCCACGTGACCTGGACGTGCGAGGGAATACCGGGACGCGCGGACGAATCCAGCTCCGCCAGGAAACGCAGCCGGTTCGCATCGCCATCGGGCAACCCCACCACACGCACCACCAGCCGCGAGACCTGATCCTGGTGCTCGTCGGCCAGCGCGTCTTCCAGGCGGTGCTGGGCTTGCAGGGCCGCGTTGCCAAGACCGGCGCAGGATCCCAGCGCCAAGGCGGCAAGCACACGTAGGCAAGGATGCCGGGCGCGCGCCCATGCGGCGCAGGAAGCCGCGCCAACGGCGGCGAGCAGCCACAGCACAAGCGGACCGGGCAAGCTCGGTGACATCTGCACCAACCCCGCGCCGGCCACGAACGCAAGGCAGAACGATCGGCCCGTAATGGCTTTCTCCTGAAAAGAGAAAGCGTAGGGCGCCGCGGATTCGGCGGACGAGCCAGTGAACGGATTGATCCACCTCGGCTAACCGCCATTGTCCGGGCGTGCGAAGTACAGTAGCGCCACGTCAGCGCTGAATCAACGCCAAATCAGCCCCAAACCCAGCACCCACTTACGTCCCGCATGAAAGGCACCCGCAATTCCCTCTCTTCACTGCGCATCTTCCTGACCGCCGCCGAAACTCTAAATTTCAGCCGCGCCGGCGAAGCGTTGAACCTGACCCAAAGCGCGGTCAGCAAACACGTTGCAGCCCTGGAGGACAGATTGGGCACGGCGCTTTTCAAACGCATGCCCGCCGGCCTGCGGCTGACCTACGCTGGCGCGCTCTATCTCGAACGCATCAGCGCGGCGGTGCGCCTTATCGACGAAGCCGACGCGCTGGTCGCCAATCCCGCCTCGCGCGTGGCCCTGAACGTGGCGGTATCGCCGTCCTTTGCGCAGTTTTTCCTGCTGCCCAGGTTGTCCGAGTTTTTCGAGCTGCACCCCGGGATCCGCGTCAACATCCGTCCTCGCCTGCTGCATGCGCGCGATCGCTCCGAGCGGTTCGACGCGGAGATCCAGCTTCATACGGGCTATGTGTCCGGCATGAGCGCACAGTATCTCTGCGGCCGTGAGATGACGCTGGTCGCGGCGCCGTCGCTGCTGGATCGCCATCCCGTCAAGTCGGTGGATGACATCACCCAATTGCCGCTGCTCAAGCGTGCCCAGCGCGGTTACGGCTGGGACGAATGGCGAGCCGACGTCGCTCCGCTGTGGTCCGGCCCTGCTGCCACGGCGCCAGAGTATGAAGGTTTTTCGATCCTGCTGCCTGCCGTGCTGAACGGATTGGGTGCGGGCATCATGCCGTTGTGCATGGTGCTGGATCATCTGGAATCCGGACAGTTAGTCCGGCCGTTCGGAGAGACGGTGGAAGGACGGTACGGCTATCACCTCATGCAGCCCCGGCCCAACGTCGGCGGGCCGTATTGCCAGGCGTTCTGCGACTGGGTCATTGCGCAAGGCGGGGACCTGAATCTTCGAACGCGGCGCTACGCGGGAATTGCGTAGCGCGCAGTGCGCCCGATCCGTCAGTTCACCGCGCTCGAAAGCGCCCGGATTTCGGTATTCCCATTTGGAATATCCCATGCGCATACTTCCTTTGCCCGTGGAAAATGCAGCCACCACAATGACGTGAATCATTCATGGATCACCATAAAAATCATGTTCAAGTGGAAAAAACTGCTGGCCGCTTTGGCCATCCCTACGGCCCTGGCCGCCGCGCAAACCGCATCGGCCGCCTACCCCGATAAGCCCGTCAAGATCGTCGTACCGTACTCGGCGGGAGGCAGCTCGGACGTGGTCGCCCGCGCCATCAGCGACCAGTTGAGCGCCCAGCTGGGCCAGTCCGTCATCGTGGAAAACCGCGCCGGCGCGGGCTCGATGCTGGGAACCGCCTATGTGGCCACCGAGGCGCCCGACGGCTACACGCTGCTGCTCGCCGACGTCCCATTCACCATCGTCCCGGCGCTGTACAAGGATCGCGTGAAGTACAACGCGAAGAAGGATTTTGCGCCGATCACGTTGCTGGGCCTGTCGCCCATGTACCTGTTCGTGAATCCCGGGTTCGAGGCGCAGGACGTCCCGACGCTGGTGAAGACCGCCACCGCCAAGCCGGACACCATCTCCATCGGCTCGGGCGGCAACGGTTCGTTGACCCATCTGATGGCCAAGCTGTTCATGCAGGACACCAAGGTCAGGCTCGCGCACATCCCCTACAAGGGCGCGTCCGCGTCGGTCAATGACCTGGCCGGCCGCCAGATCGACGCCAGCTTTACCACCATGGCCTCTGCCGTGGCCCTCTTTCAGAGCGGCAAGATCAAGCCGATCGCCGTGTCGTCACCCGCACGGCAGGCGGATACGCCGGATGTCCCGACGTTTCAGGAACTCGGCTATCCGGGGCTGACCGTGCAAAGCTGGTGGGGGCTCGTTGCTCCGGCCGGAACGCCCGAACCCGTGCGTCAGAAGCTGTCGGATGCCATGGCCAAGGTCATGCAGTCCGAGCCCGTCAAGCAGCGACTGGCCAGCGTTGGCATGAACCTGCCGCCGGACACCAGCGCGGCCGCGCTGAACGCGCTGCTGGCGCAGGACTTTGCGCGCTGGGCCGACCTGGTGCAGCGCGCCAATATCACCTTCGAATAACAACATTGCAGCGCCGCGCGGCATGCGTGCGGCGCCGGAGACATCCATGACGACACCCTGGCAACAGGCGGCTGCGGACGACGCGGCCCTGATGAGCGATTTCCAGACCATTTGCGGCTTCGGCGGACGCCTGTCCGGCACCGGGCAGGACGAGGCGGCCATGGACTGGGCACTCGGCCGTCTTCGCGAGATCGGATCCGACGTGCGGCGCGTACCGGTGCCCTACGACGGGTGGCGCTGCCTGTCCAGCAGTCTGACGCTGCTGAGCGACACGCCCATCGACCTGGAATGCGTACCCCTGCTGCGCTCGGCCTCCACGAACGGACAGGGGCTGGAAGGCGTGATCCTGGATCTGGGCGCGGGCCGTCCGGAGGACTTTGAACGCGCCGGCGAATCCGTGCGCGGCAAGATCGTGCTGGTGCGCCATGAGTTTCCGTTCTCGCAAACGCACGTTCACCGTCGCCGCAAATACGACATGGCGGTGGCGCAAGGGGCCGCTGCCTTCCTCATCGCCAACCCGCTGCCGGGCGCCGGCCCCTTGTCCGGTTCCTCTGGCCGTCCTCGTGACGGGGCGGGCATCCCCGCAGCCTACATCGGCCACGAGGCGGCTTCGGCATTGACGGCGGATGCCGGTGCACGTGTCCGGCTGCATATCCGGGGCGAAGAGCTACGCGATTCGATGGCGTGCGCCGGCGTCCTGGACCTGCCTGGCGGCCGCGAAAGCCGTATCGTCATCAGCGCCCACATGGACGGTCACGACCTGGGCCAAAGCGCGCTGGACAATGCCACGGGCGTCGCCGTCGCGCTGGCTTCGGCACGGCTGCTCGCCAGGCAATTGGGTCCGGACACGCCCGGGCTGCGCATCTGCTTCTTCACCGCCGAGGAATGGGCGCTGGCCGGTTCGGCGCGCTACCTGGCCGACATGCCCGTTGCAAAGCGTGACCGCCTGAAGCTCGACATCAATCTGGACACCGTGGCGGGCGACGACACCCTCTGCGCGCTGATCAGCGACTATCCGGCGCTGGCGGGCGTGGTCAATGACACCGCGGCGCGCGCTGGTGTGCCGGTCTCGCACTGGCTGCCGTTCATGCCGAATTCCGACCACGCCAATTTCGCCAAGCACGGCATCCCCGCCTTGCGGCTGGTGGCAGGCTTCGAGAAGCCCGAATCGCGCGTGCGCCATATCCTGTCGCGCGGTGACTTGCCGGACATCATTCGGGAAGACGAAATGCGCAACGCCTTGGCGGTCACCTGCGCGATGGCGTCGCTGGCGCTGGAGATGACCGACGAGAAACTTGATGCGCTGAAAGCCGGCTCCACGTGTCCGCGCGTCTGACGTGTCTAACGCGAAAGGACGATCACAAAGGCGATCCGCCAAATGATCGCGCTGGCCCTTGCTGACGCAGGCACGCCACTTGCTGAGTCTCCAATTCCCAGGCGGCCTGCGCCGCCTGTTCCTTCCAAACCAAGGAGACCAACATGGCTGAACATGTAATCAAGGTGCTGAACAATCTGATCGAAACGTCGAAGAACGGCGAAAAGGGCTTTGCCGCGGCGGCTGAAGACGCAAAGGCGCCCGAGATGCAGGAGCTGTTCCGCAACCGTTCGCGCGACTGCGCGGCCGGCGCCACGGAGTTGCAAACCCTGGTGACCCAACTGGGCGGCGAGCCCGAGGACAGCGGCACGGTGGCCGGCGCCATGCATCGTGGCTGGACGAACATCAAGGCGGCGGTATCCAGCCGCACCGACCTGACGCTGCTCGAGGAATGCGAGAAGGGCGAGGACGTGGCCAAGGCGGACTACGAAAAGGCGCTCAAGGAAACGCTGCCCGACAACGTGCGCGCTGTTGTCGAACGCCAATATCAGGGCGTGCTGCGCAACCACGACCAGATCCGCGATCTGCGTAATCGCTTCCGCGCTGCGACGTAAGCACTTCAAGCTGCAATACGCGTTGTATTGAAACCGCCCGCCCGCCGCTCCATGCGCCGGGCGGGCGTTGTATTGCATGGCTTCGGCTACGTAAGCTTGCCGGATCATAAATGCGCCGGCGCATGACGTGCAGTTTCTTCAATGCGTCCGCAAACCCTAGTCACGCTGGCCACACGCGATCTGACGATTCCGGATGTGCCGACTGACGCCGAACAAGGCTGTCCCAAGCGCCGACGCGGACCTGCGCCTTCACCGCATCAGCTCGGCGTAAACCTGCTTGAACAACGCAAACCGATCTTTCAGACCCACCAGCCCGCCATTGATCCGCCGTGTGATCCTGGCGAAATCCTCCAGGTCATCGTCATGCGTGCGGTCGTCCGCCAGCTCATTCAACCCGCGCGACTGCCAATACCACCCGGCGCTCAGCGCAGCCCATTTCGGATCGGACAGTAATTCGGGCGTCTCAAGCAAATTGACGCCCATGGCGTCGCCGGCCGAGTCGTAATTGCTGCGCCCCGTCAGCTGGATGATGCCCCTGCCCCGATACCGGAAGCCGTCGTTGCTTTGCGCATCGCCATTGCCCATCCGGTTCGCATACACCAGATTCGCCAGTCCTTGCGGATTGTTCACATACGGCATGGCCGACGCCTCATCGGGAAATCGCTTTGGCCACACCTTGGTCAACCGCGCGGCGGTTGAGTAATTGAGGTTTTCCTCGATACGGTTGTACTGGCCCGACTCATACCCCGTTTGCGCCAGAAAGCTGGCGATGCGATCCGGCGTTTCGATTTCGTATTTCTGAAATGCGGGAGCCAATGCGTCGGCCCACGCACCGGGGGTTTTGCAGTTGGGAAAGATGCGTTGGAGTTGTTCTGCACTCAGCATGGCGGTCACCTGCTTGCATAGGAAGTCATCACGCCCCGCCGATACCGTCGCGTGTGCATTCATCACGGCGATCAAACGCGGGTCAATGATTTTGAGCCAGGCGTGACAGCCGCCAATACCTCAAATTGAGTATGTGGATCGATCCGGCACGAATTGGCCGCTTGACACCTGCCCGGTTCCGCCGGGAACATACGCCATCCACCCGGGGAGCTTCGCCAAGAAGCTGAGAATCCGTTGGTCTGCCGTCCTATGGCAGGCAATGCACGGCGACCCGTCGAACCTGATCCAGATAACGCTGGCGTAGGGATGGTGCGTGTGCCGCCGCATGCGCGTCCCACGCCCCAGGACCGCCCGGCATGACGCATCCCGACCTGCATTCCCTCTCCCATCAATCCCAGGACCTGCTCGCCGCCGTCCGCCGCGACGCGCCGCTGGTGCAGTGCCTGACCAATTTCGTCTCCATGAACTACGCGGCCAATGCGGTCCTCGCCATCGGCGCGTCGCCCGCCATGGTGCACGCCGAAGAAGAGGCGCCCGAGTTCGCGCGCTTTGCCGGCGCGGTGGTCATCAATATCGGCACGCTGTCTTCGCCCTGGCTACGGAGCATGCTGCTGACGGCGCAAGCCGCGGTGGACGCCGGCACCCCCTGGGTCCTGGATCCCGTGGCGCACCACGCCACCGCCTTTCGCCGCGATGCCATCCAACAACTGCTGGACCTTGAACCCGCCATCATCCGGGGCAACGCATCCGAGATCATCGCCTTGGCCGGCGGCCACAGCGCCGGCAAGGGCGTGGACGCCCGCGACGCCGTGGCGCAGGCCGAGCAGTCGGCCCACGACATCGCCGCGCGCCGCAAAACCGTGGTGGCGGTCACCGGCGAAGTCGATTACGTCACGGACGGCACGCGCGCGGTACGCATTGCGGGCGGTTCGCCGCTGATGCCCCGCGTGACGGCCACCGGCTGCGCGCTCAGCGCCGTGGTCGGCGCCTTTGCCGCCGTATCGAAAGACGATCCCTATGTGGCGGCAGTGGCCGCGCTGTCGTGTTTCGGCATCGCGGGCGAGCGCGCCGCGGTACACGCCGACGGGCCGGGTTCTTTCGCCTGGCGGTTCCTGGATGCGCTGGCGGCGCTGGACGCGGATTGCCTGACCCGCGAATCCCCGCTGCGTTGATTTGACACCGTGCATGTCACGGGTAGGTCACACACCGTCCCCAAAATTCCTCCCTTCAACACGGAGGAAAGACGGTGAAGCCAAACCTACGCACGATCTTTGCAGTGACCGCCAGCTTTGCGCTGGTGGCCGGCCTGTCCGCCTGCGGCGGCGATGACGATGACGACGACACCACCGCGCCCGAGACTCCGCCGCAGGCCAGCGTGCCGCAAGGCACGACGCTGGACCTCGCGATTCTGGGCACGACCGACCTGCACGCCAATGTGCTGGGTTACGACTACTACAAGCTGGCCGAAGACAAGAGCTACGGCATGGACCGCACGGCCACGCTGATCGCCAATGCGCGCAAGCAGTATCCGAACACGCTGCTGCTGGACAACGGCGACACGGTGCAGGGCACGGCGCTGTCGGATTACCAGGCACTGGTGTCGCCGGTGCAGTGTTCCGACATGATCGCGATCTACAAGCAGATGAAGCTGCTGTCGTACGACGCGGCCACGATGGGCAATCACGAGTTCAACTACGGCCTGCCCTATCTGTCGCAGATCACCAATGTGGACTTCGGGCTGGCCGGCATCACCAAGGGCACGGCGCAGACCAACCCGGCAGGCGCCAAGGATTGCGCGGCCCCGGCGTTCCCGTTCGTGTCGGCCAACGTCGTGTCGGCGGCCTCCAAACAGCCGATCTTCAAGCCTTATGTGCTGCTTGAAAAGACCTTCACCGGCACCGACAGCGCGGGCAAGTCCATCGACGTGCCGCTCAAGGTGGGCGTGATCGGCTTTGCGCCGCCGCCCATCATGCAGTGGGACAAGGCGAATCTTGAAGGCCACGTGGAAGTCACGGGCTGGAAGGAGACCGCGGCACGCTACGTGCCGGAAATGAAGGCCGCGGGCGCGGACCTGGTGGTGGCGCTGGCGCACGGCGGCATCGACCTGGCCACGCCCTACAGCCCGGACATGGAAAACGGCGCGGGCTATCTCAGCCAGGTGCCCGGCATCGACGCCCTCATCACGGGCCACCAGCATCTGCTGTTCCCCGACACGAACGAGAAATCGCAGTTTGCGGGGCAACCCGGCGTCGAGCTGGCAAAGGGCCTGATCAATGGCGTGCCGACCGTGCAGGCCGGCCAGTGGGGCAACAACCTCGGCCAGATCACGCTGAAGCTGGCGTATGACCAGGGTTGGAAGGTGCAGAAGGATGCAACGCAGGTGCAGCGCATCTCGACGCGCCTGACCGCGCAAAGCGGGTCCACGCCGGCGACCTACGTGGCGCCCGATGCGGCCGCGCAGCAATTGGTTCAAGTCGAGCACGCCGCGACGATCGACTACGTGAAGACGCCGATCGGCCAGAGCCAGTTCGACATGGCCACGTACTACGCGCTGGCCGGCGACGTGTCCGCGCTGCAGATCGTGAACATGGCGCAGATCGATTACCTGACGGACTACATCGCGAAAAACAGCCCGTCGTACGCCGGTCTGCCGATCCTGTCGGCCGCCGCGCCGTTCAAGGGCGGTCGCAACGGTCCCGGCGACTTCACGTATGTAAAGCAAGGCAACGTCGCCATCAACAACGCGGCCGACCTGTACCTGTACCCCAACACGCTGCAAGTCGTGCGGGTCAGCGGCGACATCGTGCGCCAATGGCTGGAAAAGACGGCCGAGCAATTCAAGCAGATCGACCCAGCACAGGTCGCGCCGCAGGATCTGATCGACACCGGCTTTCCGACGTTCAACTTCGACGTGCTGTATGCGGCCGGCAATGCGCTGCAGTATGAAATCGACGTGACCAAGCCCAAGGGCTCGCGGATCACGACGTTGACGTACAACGGCACGGCGTTGGATCTGAACGCGCAATTCCTGGTGGTGACCAACAACTACCGCGCCAGCGGTGGCGGCGACTTCCCCGGTCTGGCCGGCGGCAAGGGCGACATCGTGCTGCAGGCGCCGGACGCCAGCCGCGACGTGTTGATCAGCTACATCAAGAAGAACCCCACGCTCGATCTGGCCACCTACGGCCTGGACCGCAGCTGGCGTTTCGCGCAGGTCAGTTCGCTGGCCGGACCGGTGGTGTTTTCGTCGGTGCCGGGCACGCTGGCGATGGCCACGGCGCATGACGTGACCAACGTGTCGGTGTTTGACGCCACGCCCGATCCGGTGACGCAGCTGTCGCGCTACGCGATCGATCTGACGCAGTAAGCAGTTGGATCAGGCGGGCGCCCTGCAATGGGGCGCCCCGCCTCAGCGGTAGTACACGCAGATGCGCTTGCCGCCGATCTCGTGCACGTCGATCGGCAGTTCGTACAGATCGCTCAGCACGTCGGGCCGGATCAATTCCGCCGGCGTGCCGTGCCGGGCGATCCGCCCCTGCCGCATTGCCACGATGCGGTCCGCATAGCTGGACGCAAAGTTGATGTCGTGCAGCACCAGCACCACCGTCTTGCCCAGCTCGTCCGCCGCGCGCCGCAACGTGCCCATCATGGCGACGGCATGCTTCATGTCCAGGCTGTTCAAGGGCTCGTCCAGCAACACGTAGCGCGTGTCCTGGCACAGCACCATCGCCACGAACGCGCGCTGGCGCTGTCCGCCGGACATCTCGTCCAGATAGCGGTCCGCCAGCGGCTCCAGGTTCAGATACGCAATGGCCTGGTCGATGTGAACCTTGTCCTCCATCGTCAGCCGCCCGCCCGTGTGCGGGTAGCGGCCGAACGCCACCAGGTCCTTCACCGTCAGCCGCAGCGGCAGGTGGTTGTCCTGGCGCAGGATGGCCAGGCGCCGCGCCAGTTCCCGGCTGTCGGCGCGCGTGACGTCCAACCCTTCCACCAGCACGCGGCCCGCGCTCATCGGCAGCAGCCGGCTCACCATGGACAGCAACGTCGACTTGCCCGCCCCGTTCGGCCCGATGATGGCGGTGACGCCGCTGGCCGGCAGGTCCAGGCTGACGTCGTCGATCACGACGGTGTCGCCGTATTGCTTGCTGACGTTCTGGATTTCTATCATCGGCGCCCCCTGCGCAAGATCAGGACGAGGAACATCACGCCGCCCACGAATTCAATCACCACGCTGACCGTGGTGTTCAGCCCCAGCACACGTTCCAGTAACGTCTGGCCGCCCACCAGAAAAATGACACTGAGCAGCGTCGCGGCCGGCACCGTGTAGCGGTGCCTGTCCGAGCCCATGGCTTGATACGCCAGGTTGCTGACCAGCAGACCAAAGAACGTCACGGGACCAACTAGCGCCGTCGAGACGGACACCAGCACCGCGATCGCCGCCAGGGTCACCATCAGCGTGCGGCGATAGTTCACGCCCAGGTTCAATGCCATATCCCGCCCCAATGCCAGCACGTCGTAGCGCCGGCGCATGCGCCAGACGAAAAACGACGCGGCGCACACGGCGCCGAAGGCGATCGGCAGCAACTCGACGCGCACCGAATTGAAACTGGCAAACATGCGGTCCTGCAGCACCAGGAATTCATTCGGATCGATCAGCCGCACCACGAAACTCGACAGGCTGCGAAACAGCAGTCCGAAGATGATGCCCACCAGCATCATCAAATGCAGGCTGCGCACAGCATCGGAGAACAGCCAGCGGAACAGCAGACACGCAAACGCCGTCATCGCGCACACTTCCAGCAGGAAGGCGGCGACCGGATGACTGGCGGTGGCTGCCGCCTGCCCGAAGCCGAACACCACGACGGCCTGGATCAGCAGATATAGGGCGTCGAAACCCATGATGGCGGGTGTAAGGATCCGGTTGTGCGTGATGGTCTGGAACAGCACGGACGACACCGCCACCGCATACGCCACCAGCAGCATGGCCAGCAGCTTGCCGCCGCGAAAGGGAATGACGAACGACCATTGGCCATTCGCGCCCAGCGTCATGAAAGCGACGATGCAGAGCAGCGCACCGGCGCCCAGCGCGGCAAGACGCCATGTCTGCGGCGGGCGTGCGGCCACGCGGGAAAGCGAAGAGACTTCAGCCAAGGCGGTTCCTCCGCGTGCGCAGCAGCCACAGGAACAGGATGCTGCCCAGCACGCCGACTACCGTTCCGATGGGAATCTCGTAGGGGTGGATGACCAGCCGGCCGATGATGTCGCAGGCCAGCACGAACACGCCGCCCAGCAATGCCACCCACGGAATGGCGCGTCGCATGTTGTCGCCCAGCACCAGGCTGACGGCATTGGGCACGATGAGGCCAAGGAACGGAATGCTGCCGGCCGTCACCACTACCACGGCCGAGATGGCGGAAACGATCAACAGGCCGACCAGCGTCAGCCGCGCATGGTTCAGTCCCAAGTTGGACGCGAACTCGCGGCCCATGCCCGCCACCGTATAGCGGTCGGCGGCGGCATAGGCCGCGCAGGCCAGCGCAAACCCGATCCACAGCAATTCATACCGGCCGCGCAGCACGCCGGAGAAGTCGCCGGTCGTCCACGCATGCAGGGACTGCAACAGGTCGAAGCGATACGCCATGAAGGTGGTGACCGCCTGAATCACGCCGCCCAGGATCAATCCGATCAGCGGCACGATGAATGGCGTGCGCAGCGGCACGCGGCGCAACAGCGCCAGAAACAGCAAGGTGCCCGCCAACGCAAAACCCGTGGCCGTCAGCATCTTGCCGATCACGGACGTATCGGGCGCCAGCAAGGTGACGACCAGGATGCCGAGGGTGGCGGATTCGACGGTGCCGGCCGTCGTGGGCTCAACAAAGCGGTTGCGCACCAGCATCTGCATGATGAGACCGGCAACCGCCAGCGCCGTGCCTGCCAGCAGCAGCGCAAGGGTGCGCGGGACGCGGCTGACCAGCAGCAACCGCCACGCGCGCTCGCCCTCTTCGCCGCCGTTCCATAGCGCGGCCCAATGCATCTGGCCCGCGCCCAGGCTGATGCTGGCCACGCACAACAGCAGCAACACCACCACCACGGCCGTCAGGCCACCCCACCCGCTGATTGCGCGCCGCCAGTTCACCGGCAGCCCTTCCCGTCTTGCATGCTGCTTACTTTCCTTGCGACAACGCCGCGGCAATCTGATCCACGTTCTGCTGCATGGCCGTCAGGCCCGCGCTGCCCAGCAGATACCAGTTGAAGCCGTTCAGGTAGACCACGCGCTGGTTCTTCCACGCCTTGGTCGGACGCACCAGTTCATTGTCCAGCATGCGCTGCGCCGACACGCCTTCGCGGCCGATGGCGGCGTCGCGGTCAATCACGAACAGCCAGTCGGGATCGGTCTGGGCAATGAATTCGAAGGAAATCGCCTGGCCGTGGTTGGACACGTTCAGGCCGGTCGCGGCCGGCTTGACGCCGAAGGCGTCGTGGATCACGCCAAAGCGCGAGCCCGGGCCGTAGGCGCTCATCTTGCCGCCGGTTGTCAGCACGATCAACGCGGTGCCGGCGTTGGCGGCCTTGCCCTTGAGCGACGCGATGGACGCGTCCAGCGCAGCCAGCTTTTCCTTGGCCTCGCCTTGCTTGCCGTACAGCGCGGCTAGCGTTTCGGTATTGCGCCGGACGCTGCCGACCAGGTCCTTGGCGTCGACCGTCAGGTCCACGGTGGGCGCAATCCTGGACAGCTCGTCATACTTGGGCGCCGAGCGGCCGGCCACGAAGATGACCTGCGGCGCAGCGGCGTGGATGACCTCGTAGTTGGGCTCGAACATCGTGCCCGCCTTCAGATACCGCTTGTCGGCGAACTGGCTGAGCTGCGGCGGCAGCTTGGCGGCGCTGGGCACGCCGATGGGGTCCACGCCGAGCGTGTGCAGGGTGTCCAGCACGGCCAGATCCAGCACGATCGTCCTGGACGGATTGGCCGGCACGGCGGTTTCGCCGCGCGCGTGCTTGACCGGCGTGGTGGACTGTGCGGCGCACACGGCAGCCGCGGCGCTCAGCGCCAGCGCCACGCCGGCCCGGCTTGCCCAGCGGCGGGCTGCGCCCGCCTGTTTTCCATTGTTCATGCAAACCTCTCTGTAATGGGACGCCATAGGCGCCCCGTCAAATTCAGAACTTCACGCCGACGCCCAGCCAGTAACGGCGGCCGTCTTCGACGTAGCCGAAGTCGTCGTAGGCGACCTGCTTGTCGAACAGGTTGTAGATGCCGGCATACACCGACACGGTCTTGTTGACGGCGTACGAACCGCCCAGGTCCACGAAGGTGTAGGACGGCGCGACCAGCGCGTCCGACGACGGGCCCGTGGTCGGCTGGCTTTCGCGGCCGCGGAAGTTCACGCGCGCCCACGCCTGCAGCGCGTCGGACGGCTGCCAATTGACCGTGGTCGTGAACAGATGCTTGGGCAACTGGTTCAGCGGCTCGCCCTTGTACTGGCCGGACTTCTGCTCGGACTTCGTAAACGTATAGCTGCTGGTCATCGACCAGTCGGCGGCCAGCGGCAGCTTCAGGCTGGCTTCCACGCCGCGCGACACCGCCTTGTCCACGTTCATGTACGTGGTGGGATCCGAACCGAACTGGTTGGGACCGTCCGTGCACTGCGACAAGGGGCAAGCCACGCGGGTGATCTTGTCCTTGAAGTCGTTGTTGAACAGCGTGACGCCGGCATTCATGCCTTCGCCGTCGTCATACAGCAGGCCGATTTCCTGGGTCACCGACTTTTCGGGCGTCAGGTCCGGGTTGCCGTACATGTTGCCGCCGCGGCTGGTCTGGCCCCAGCCGGCCACGGTCTGGCGCAGGTCGGGCGCACGAAAGCCGGTGGACACGCCGCCCTTCAGGGTCCAGCGTTCGGCCATGTGCCACACGCCGTAGAGGCGCGGGCTAAAGTGGCTGCCGAAGTTCTCGTCCTGATCCATGCGCAGGCCGGTCGTGACGGCAAAGCTCTCGGTCAGGCGCCACTCGTCTTCGGCGAACAGCGCCCACTGATAGCGCTCGACCTTGCTGGGGCCGCCGGCAAGCTGGTTACCGGTCTGGTCGTCCAGGCGCTGGTTGAGGTAGCTGCCGCCCAGCGTCAGCATGTGGGAACCCAGCGGCAACGACCAGCTGGTCTGCAGATCCAGGTTCTTGATCTTCATCTGGCGAGAGCGGTTGTCGAACTCTTCCTGCTGCACGTAGCTGTCGGACACGCCCCAGCCCCAGCGGCCGGTGTGCGACAACGCCCACTTGCTGCTGCGGTAATCGGTTTCCGACGACGCCGGGCAGCCCGTGCGCGGGCACGCCGTGCCGGGCGGCAGCGGCTCGACCGTCTTGCCCAGGGTGTCCTGGAACTTCTGGCGCATCGTGGTCGCTTCCAGCACGATGTCGTGATCGCGGTTGGGCGTAAGCGCCAGCTTGGCAGTCACGCTTTCGGCGTTGCGCTTGCGGTAGCCGTTGTAGATGTCGTCTTCGTCGCGCTGCGTCGCCTGGCCGTAGATCTGCAGGCCCAGCAGGTCGTTCTTGATCGGGCCGGCCAGGTAGAAGTTGCCCTGGTAGATGTCGCCCGATTTGCTGCTCTCCTGGATCGTCGTATCCATGCGGATCTCGCCGTGCCATTCGTCAGGCACCTTGCGCGTGATGATGTTGATCACCCCGCCCATGGCGTCAGACCCGTACAGCGACGACATCGGGCCGCGCACCACTTCAATGCGCTCGATGGCCGACAGCGGCGGCGTCCAGCCACCCTCCACGCCCGTCGAATCCGAGTTCGTGCGGGTTTCACGCGAGCTCTGGCGCTTGCCGTCGATCAGGATCAGCGTGTACTTCGGCCCCATGCCGCGCAGGCTGATGTCCTGGCGATCGCCACCGCCCGTGACGATGACGCCCGGCACTTCGACCAGCGCGTCGTTCAGGTCGCGGTAGAACTTCTTGTCCAGATCTTCACGCGTGATGACGCTGATCGAGGCCGGCGCATCCTGGATGCGTTGCTCGAAACCGCTGGCCGTGACCACGACCGTATCCATCGTCGTGGTGGCGTCTGCAGCCTGCGCCCAGACGGCGGACGGCCCCAGTCCGAAACCCGCGGCGCACAAGGCGGCGGCCAGTTGCGTGCGCGACGCGGCAATGCGCTGGCCAGCGGCCAGATCTTTCCTGCTCATGATTCCAACTTCTCCCGTCCCCGGTTCGCTCCGCGCCCCACGCGCCGCGCTGCCCGGCTCCCACTTATTAATGAAAACCATTCTCATATTAGAATTGGGGCTTGCAGCACGCCGCAACACGCTTTCCGCAACTTTTATCTTCTTTGCACTTCTTGACACTCCGGCGCGCAGCGTTCGGCCACACTGCCGGATGCTCGACGCCCAACACGCATGCCTTTCACTCATTCAGCGGTGGCGCGCCGCATCCTGCTTATCGACGACGACGTCGAGCTGGCGCAGATGCTGCGTGAATACCTGGAACCCCATCAATGCCGGCTGACGCTGGCGCATACCGGCTCGCAAGGCTTGTCCTTGCTGGCGCAGGACGATTTCGATCTGGTGCTGCTTGATCTGATGCTGCCCGACGGCAACGGGCTGGATCTGCTCAAGCACTATCGCCAGCGCTCGCGCCGCCCGGTCATCATGTTCACCGCACACGGCGGCGAGACCGACCGCGTGCTGGGTCTGGAGTTCGGCGCCGACGATTACCTGGCCAAGCCCTTCAGCCCGCGCGAACTCAAGGCGCGCGTCACGGCCGTGCTGCGCCGCTTTGAAGAAACGCCTGTGCCCGCCAGTCCGTCGCTCAGCCTGGGCGCGCTGTCGCTGGACCCGGCCACCGGCCGCGCACGCATGGGCGCCGACGAAGTCATGCTGACCGGCGCCGAACAGCGCATCCTGGAAATCCTGATGCGCACGCCCGGCCAGGTGATCGCGCGCGACCAGATCGGCCTGTACGCGCTGGGCCGAGCCCCCGACCGCTACGACCGCAGCATCGACACGCACATCAGCAGCCTGCGCAAGAAACTGCGCCTGGATCAACACGCCGACACGCTGTCCATCCGCAATCTGCGCGGCTTGGGCTACGTGCTGGCGGGCGCTGCGTGATGACGTTGCTGCCCGCCCGGTCACTCTTTTGGCGCGCGTTCCTGACGTTTTGGGGCGCGATGGCGGTCATCCTGGTCTGCGGCATGGTGCTGACGGCGTCGGTGGCCTGGTACCGCTTCAATTCGCTGGATGGCCTGAATCCCGGGAACCTCACGCGCGACGCCGCGCAGGTCGCGCGCACGCAGGGCTCAGAAGGCCTGGAACGTTGGGTCCGCGCCATGGACGACAACTACTCGGCGCTGAAGATCTACGTCATGGACGCGCAGGACCAGGACATCCTGCGCCGGCGCCTGCCCACGCGACTTTATGACTGGCTGGTGGCTTACCGCGCGGCACCTGACCGGCCGCCGCAGTCCGACTATGCGCCGGCGGATCCGGCGGGTGAACGCGTGTCGTGGTGGGAGCCGCAGATCCTGATCCTGCCGGATGGTTCAGAACTGCTGATGCTGTTTCTGCCGTTCGACTCGTCGCGCTGGGAGGTGCTGGCGCTGTCGCCCGTCGCGCTGGCGCTGCTGCTGTTCGCGCTGGCGGTGACCGCTCCCTTCTGCTGGGCATTGACGCGCCACATCACCGCGCCGCTGGCGCAATTGCGCCAGACCACCTACGCCTTGGCGGCTGGGCAACTGGATACACACACACCGCCAAAACTCGCCACGCGCCAGGACGAACTTGGCCTGCTGGCGCGCGACTTCGACGCGATGGCCGTGCGCCTGAAAGCACTGGTCGATACGCGCGAGCAATTGCTGCACAACGTGGCGCATGAACTCCGGTCGCCGCTTGCGCGCCTGCGCCTGGCTTCCGAACTGGCGCGGCGCAACGACGAACGCCGGGACCTGCAGCTAGACCGCATCGAACGCGAATGCGAGCGGCTGGACGCCTTGGTGGGCAACACGCTGCGCCTTGCCCGCGTGGGCGCGTTGCCCGTGCCGACCGATCCGCTGGACCTGTCGGATGTGGTGGCCGGCGTCGTGGACGATGCCCGCTATGAGGCCGAGGGGCGGCACCTGCAGATCGATTGGGACACGCCCGCGCCGATCTTCATCGCAGGCGACCGCGCCAGCCTGGCCAGCGCCATCGAAAACGTGCTGCGCAACGCCCTGCGTTTTGCGCCCCCGCACAGCGTCATCCGCGTGCGCCTTCTGACCAGCGCCAGCGAGGCCAGTTTGGAGATCGAAGACCGCGGTCCGGGGGTCGCCACGCAGGAGCTGGCCTCGCTATTCGAACCGTTCTATCGCGCGGGGTCTGCCGGCGCCGCCAGCACGCCGGGCGGCGGCGCGGGACTGGGCCTTTCCATCGCCCAGGCCGCGATCGCCGCCCACAAGGGGGCGATATCGGCCCGCAATGTCGCCCCGCACGGCTTGAGCGTGCGCATGGATCTGCCGTTGCTGTCGGCCACCGTGGCGCGCGCCGCTGCGGGGTGACGCTGCGGGGTAACGCTGCGAACGACAGTTCAGTCCGCGTCAGCCAGTATCGCTGCCGGCAACCTTGGCAGCACGCGCATCGCGTTCGCGGTCGTGGCGTGCGCCACCTGCGCCGGCGTGATGCCGCGCAGCTCCGCCAGCACTTGCGCAATGCGCGCCAATTCGCCGGGACGATTGCGCCGATCGGGTTCGTGCAACCAGGCGGGCGGAATGTCCGGCGCATCGGTCTCCAGCACCAGATGCTCCAGCCCCACATCCACCGCATGGCGGCGAATCTGCAGCGCGCGCTCGAACGTCATCGCGCCGCCCATCCCCAGCGCAAAGCCATGGTCGATGAAGGCCTGCGCCTGCTGGGCGCTGCCGTTGAAGGCGTGCGCGATGCCGCCGATGCGCGGATGGCGGCGCAGGTACTTCAGCAGAATGTCCTGGGATTTGCGCACATGCAGCAGCACGGGCAGGCCGAACTCCACGGCCATGTCCAGTTGCGCGGCATAGAACCGTTCCTGGCGTTCGCGCGGCGGGCCGGACGCGATCTCCGGCACGAAGAAGTCCAGCCCGATTTCCCCGATGGCGACAAAGCGGGGATCGCCCAGGGATTCCTTGATGGTCTGTCGCAGCACGTCCAGATCGCCGTCGTCGGCACGCGCGACATACAACGGATGGATGCCCAGCGCATACGCGCCGCCAACAATACTGGCGGCCAAGTCACGCACGACCGCGAAGTTGGCCCGCTCGATGGCCGGGATCACGATCGCCTGGACGTCCGCATGAGCGGCGTGATCCGCCACCTCGGTCCGATCAGCATCGAACTCCGGGGCGTCCAGGTGGCAATGGGTGTCGATGAGCATGGGCGTGTCCTCCTTGTGCGGATTATCCGCCCGTGGCCGCCACGCGCACTAGCGCGGGCGGCTTTGAATGCGGACCGGGCTAGCCTGACACCAGGCGGCCGTTTTCCATCAGCAGCTGACGGTCGGCGCGGGCGGCAAGCTCGGGATCATGGGTGACGATCGCAAATGCCGTGCCCGACTCCTGGTTCACCCGCGTCAGCAGTTCGAACATGTTGTGGGCGGTATGCCGGTCGAGGTTGCCCGTGGGCTCGTCGGCCAGCACGCACACCGGCCGCGTCACCAACGCGCGCGCCAGCGCCACGCGTTGCCGTTCGCCGCCGGACAACTGCCCCGGGAAGTGCCCTTCCCGCGCGGAAAGTCCGACCAATCCGAGCACTTCTCGTGCCGCCTCGCGGGCCTTGTCGCGGTTCTCGCGGCGCACGATCAGCGGCATCGCCACGTTGTCCAGCGCCGAAAACTCGGCCAGCAGGTGGTGGAACTGGTAGACGAAGCCCAGGCTGCGGTTGCGCACCGCGCTTTTCTTGGATTCGGACAGCCCGATACCCACCTGGCCGTCAACCGAAACCGAACCGCTGGTCGGCACGTCGAGCAGTCCCAGAATGTGCAGCAAGGTGCTCTTGCCGGACCCCGACGCGCCCACAATGGCGACCATCTCGCCGCGCGCGACGGACAGGCTGACATTGCTGAGCACTTCGATCCGGGCGGGGCCTTCGTCGTAGACCTTGACGATGTTTTCGGCCTGCAGCGCCGGCGTCGTGCCGGCCTGCGGCTTCTGCGTCGGGGTATCAATCATGGCGCAGCACCTGTGCGGGTTGCAGGCGCGAGGCGCGCCAGCTCGGATACAAGGTCGCCAGCAGCGACAGCACCAGCGAGGTCACGCCGATGGTGACGATGTCGCCCACCTGAGGATCGGACGGCAGCGCACTGATGAAGTAGATTTCGCGCGGCAGGAAATGCACCCCCAGCATGCGTTCGATGAACGGCACGATCACGTCCACGTTATAGGCAATGGCAATGCCGCCGGCCACACCCAGCAAGGTGCCGATCACGCCGATCAGCGCGCCTTGCACCAGGAAGATGCGGGCCACTTCGCCGGGACCCGCGCCCAACGTGCGCAGGATGGCGATGTCGGATTGCTTGTCCTTGACGGCCATGACCAGCGAGGACAGCAGGTTGAACGCCGCCACGGCCACGATCAGCGCCAGGATCAGGAACATCATGCGCTTTTCGGTCTGCACCGCGGCGAACCACGTGCGGTTGTTGCGCGACCAGTCGCTGGCCATGACGTACGGCGGCAGGACGTTGCGCAGTTCGGCCGCCACTTCGGGGGCCTTTTGCATGTCGGCAATGCGCAGGCGCACGCCGGCGGTGCCGCTTTCGCGGAAGACGCGTGCCGCATCTTCGTTGTCCACGAACGCCAGCGAAGAATCGTATTCGTAGTGGCCCGACGAGAACACGCCTACCACGGTGAACTGGCGCATGCGCGGGGCAAATCCGGCCGGGCTGATCGAGCCCTGCGGCGCCATCATCAGCAGCGTGTCGCCGACCTTGACGCCCATGCCGTCGGCCAGCTCGTTGCCCAGCACGACGCCGAAGCCGCCGGGTTTCAGGTCGGTCAGCTTGCCCGACACCATCTGCCGCGGCAGGTCCGACACGTTGCCCTCGGTGGCGGGGTCGATGCCCCGCACCTGCACACCGCGCAACGCCTGCCCCCGGACCAGCATGCCCTGCGCCGCCACGAAGGGCGCGCCGGCCTTGACCTCGGGGTTGCGCTCGGCGGCGGTGGCGAACTGCTGCCACTGCTCAAGCACCCGCTCGGGCGATGCGCCTGGAAGATAGAGTTCGATGTGCGGCAGCACCGACAACATGCGGTCGCGCACTTCTTTCTGGAACCCGTTCATCACGGACAGCACCACGATCAGGGCGGCGACGCCCAGCGCGATGCCCGCCATGGAACTGGCGGCAATGAAGGAGATGAAGCGATCGCGGCGCCCGCGTCGCTGGCGGATCCGGGCAAGCCCCGCATAGCGGGCGCCGATCCATAGTTCGTAGGGTATTTTCAGCACGTGCGCATTATTGCATTAACCGCCCGTAAATCGCCCCGCGGATGTGCGGATCCTAGACCAGGCGTGACAACGTATGGCAGTTGGCCGCGGCGCTAAGTTCCCCATCCCGGCGCGGACTACAATCGCCGCCATGCTGATCGTCATTCCGGGCGCCCTGCCCGCCCTTCCCGTCGCCGCCGAACTGGCCAAGCTCCTGCCCGAGCGCGCGCCCACCCTGCACGGCTGGCTACAGGCCGCAACCGCCAGTCCAACCGCCTACGACCTGCGCGCGCACGGTTGCACCGCCTTTGAATCGTGGCAGCTGGAGCGCGCCGGGTATGCGCCCGAACCTGGCCTGCTGCAAAGCGCCGGGCTCGGCCCGCTGCTGGCCGGGCAACAATCCCACACACTGGCTGACGAACCCGTCTGGGTATGCGAACTGGTCCACCTTGCGCTGGGCGCGGATCAGGCGTCGCTGCTGGATCCGGATTCGATGGATCTGACCGAGTCGGAAACGGCCGCCCTGCTCGACACCGCCCGCCCCCTCTTTGAAGGCACCGGTTTCTCGGTCGAGCCGCTGTCGCCGCAGCGCTGGCGCCTGCGCCTGCCGGCGGACCTGCGCCCCCAGACCGCCAGTCCGTTGGCCGTGGCCGGAAAGCGCCTGAACGACTGGTGGCGCCAGGATGCCGAAACGCGCCCGTGGCGGCGCCTGCTGAACGAAATCCAGATGGCGTGGCACGAACACCCGGTCAACGACGTCCGGGCCGCTCGCGGCCTGCCGCCCGTCAACGCGCTGTGGCTGTACGGCGGCGGTACGCCCTGGACGGCGGCGCCCACCGGCCCGGCGCAGGTGTTGACCCAACTGGACGCGCCGCAACGCGCCGGCGACTGGGCGGCGTGGCTCGACGCACTGACCGAACTTGATACGCAGCATCTGCGCCCGCTGGCCGCCAACAAAGGCCTGCCCGCGACGCCCGTGCAATTGCTGCTGCTGGGCGATGACCGCAAGGCCGCCCTTGACCTGAAACCGCGCGGGGGCCTGCTTGGCTTGCTGCCCGCGCCCAAGAAGAACTGGAGCGCCTGGTGGTCTCACCCCGCTTAACCATCCGTCCGGCCGATCTGGCCGCCTGCCACGTCCTCGAGTCCTCCGGCATCCACCCCCTTTTGGCCCGCCTGTGGGCCGCGCGGGGCGTGACGCATCCGGATCAAACCCGCCTCGCCTGGCCTTCCTTGTTGCCGCCGGCTGGATTGACCCACTCGGCCCATGCGGCCGCCGTCCTGGCCGACGCCATCCAGGCCGGGAAAAAACTGCTGATCGTGGCCGACTACGACTGCGACGGCGCCACCGCCTGCGCCGTCGGCCTGCGCGCGCTGTCGGCAATGGGCGCCGATGTCGACTTCCTGGTGCCCAACCGATTCGAGACGGGCTATGGCCTGTCTCCCGCCGTTGTGGAGCTGGCCTGCCGCCACCGCGCGGGCAAGCCCGACATCATCATCACGGTCGATAACGGCATCGCCAGCGTCGACGGCGTGGCCGCGGCCAACGACGCCGGCATCGGCGTGGTCATCACCGACCACCACCTGCCGGGCGACACCCTGCCGAACGCCCTGGCCATCGTGAACCCCAACCAGCCCGGCTGCGGCTTTCCGTCCAAGAACCTGGCCGGCGTGGGCGTCATCTTCTACATGATGCTGGCCCTGCGCGCCGAACTGCGCCGCCGCGGCGTCTATGCGCCGGACGGCGGACCGCGCCTGGACGCGCTGTCTGACCTGGTTGCGCTGGGCACGGTGGCCGACGTCGTCAAACTGGACGCCAACAACCGCCTCTTGGTCACGCAGGGCCTGCAGCGCATGCGCAGCGGCCGTCTGCAACCCGGGCTGCGCGCGCTCTTCGCCGTCGCCGGCCGCGAACCGCGTAGCGCCAATGGCTTCGACCTGGGCTTTGCGCTCGGACCGCGCATCAACGCCGCGGGCCGTTTGGCGGACATGAGCCTGGGCATCGCCTGCCTGACCACGGACGACGAGGCACATGCACTGGAGATGGCGCGCGAGCTGGACAACATCAACCGCGAACGCCGCACGATCGAAGCCGAGATGCGCGAGCAGGCGCTGGCCGCAATGGAAGCGCCCGACGCCGCCTCCGGCGCCACCGTCTGCGTGTTCGACCCGGGCTGGCATCAGGGCGTGGTGGGACTGGTCGCCTCGCGCCTGAAGGAAAAATTCTGGCGCCCCACCCTGGCCTTCGCACCGGCCGGCGACGACGAAATCCGCGGCTCGGGCCGTTCAATTCCAGACGTGCACCTGCGCGATGCGCTGGACCTCGTATCCAAGCGCCATCCCAACCTGATCCGCAAATTCGGCGGCCACGCCATGGCGGCCGGCCTGACGCTGGGCAAGTCCGACTTCCCGGCCTTCGCCCCCGCTTTCGACGCCGCCGTGCGTGAGCTGACCGGACGCGATTCCTTCGAGCCCGTCATCGAAACCGACGGCTCGCTGGAAACCGGCTACGCCAACGCCGACGTGGCCGGCATGCTGCAGCAACAGGTCTGGGGCGCCGGCTTCGCCGCCCCCCTGTTCCTGGACGAATTCGTCGTGCGCAACCAGCGTCTGGTCGGCGAAAAGCACCTGAAGCTGTCCCTGGAACGCGGCCACCAACGCTTCGACGCCATCTGGTTCGGCCACGACCAGTCCCTGCCCGAGCACATCCAGGCGGCGTACCGCCTGGAACAGAACGTGTGGAATGGGATGGTGTCGGTGCAGCTGGTGATTGAACACGCCGGATAATGCGCGACGGTGTCTGACACCCATCAGACACCGTCCACCAGCAACGTTACTTATTCACCAGCTTCGCCGGCTGCGCCAGCGCCACCAGCGCGCCCACCACCAGGCAGCCAGCCAGCATGTACAGCCCGGTATTCGTGGTCCCGGTCAGGTCCTTCAGCCAGCCAACCAGATACGGGCTGACGAAGCCGGCCAGGTTCCCCACCGAATTGATCAGCGCAATCCCTGCGGCGGCGGCCGTGCCGCCCAGGAGCGCCGTCGGCAGGCTCCAGAACAGCGGCAGCACCGTGCAGATGCCGATGTTGGCCACCGTCAGCGCCAGAATCGCCAGCACGGTGTTGCCGCTCCACACCGCCGACAGGAACAGTCCCACCGCGCCGAACAGCGCCGGCAAGGCCACGTGCCAGCGGCGTTCGCGCTGCCGGTCGGAATTGCGCGAAATCAGGATCATGCCGATCACGGCGAACAGGTTGGGCACCGCCGTCAGCAGGCCAATCGCCAGCGGACTTTGCACGCCGGTGTTCTTGATGAGGCTCGGCATCCAGAACCCCACGCCGTACAGGCCCATGACGAACGAAAAATAGATCAGCGCCATCGCCCACACGCGTGGCTTGGTCAGCGCGGCGCGGATCGGCGGATCCTCCTTCTGCTGTTCCTCGGCTGCGATATTGCGGATCAGGACGGCCTTTTCATTGGCCGTCAGCCACTTCGCCTTGTTGATGCGATCGTCCAGATAGATCAGCACCAGCACGCCGATCACCACCGACGGAATCCCTTCCAGCAGGAACAGCCATTGCCAGCCCGACAGCCCATGGTCGCCGTGGAAGGTCGCCATGATCCACCCCGAGATCGGACCGCCGATCAGGCCAGACATGGGCACGGCGGTCATGAAGAACGTCGTGATGCGTCCGCGCCGGGCGGCCGGATACCAGTAAGTCAGGTACAGGATGATGCCGGGAAAGAACCCCGCCTCCGCCGCGCCCAGCAAAAAGCGCAACAGATAGAACATATGCACGCTGGTCACGAACATCATGCAGGCCGAGATGATGCCCCACGTGATCATGATCCGGGCGATCCAGACCCGCGCCCCCACCTTGTGCAGGATGATGTTGCTGGGAATCTCGAAGATGAAATAGCCGATGAAGAAGATCCCGGCGCCCAGCCCGTACACGGTCTCGCTGAACTGCAATTCCTGCAGCATCTGCAGCTTGGCGAACCCCACGTTGACGCGGTCCAGGTACGCCACCACATAGCAGACCACCAGCAGCGGCACCAGCCGCCAGCCCACCTTGCGGTAGATCCGGTCCTCTTCACTGGCGTCCAGCGCCGGCGAGACCCCGGGGGTCATCGTGTTTTCCATCTTTGTCTCCATTCCTCTGGCGGGATAGGCCGGCACGGGACCGGCGTTTTCGGGGTCGGCGGTCCCAAACGGGGACATCGCAGCCACCCGCCAAGGCTAGAGCCGTCGGGATGACAAAAAACTGAACAACGTGGACCCCGCGCCGCCGGGCGGCCGAAATCGGGCCCGTCCCCCGTCTGCCGCCGTGCGCCCGCGCACTCGGTCCATCCACGGTAAAATGCCAGGTTTCGCACAAAAGTCATCAGACAGGATCAATCATGGAAGCCGAACGTCAGAACCAGCTCGCAGCCCGCCTCGCCGACTACGCGGAGCGCGAACAGGCTCTACGGAGGTATCTTTGACTACGATGCCAAAGCTGAACGCCTCCACGTTGTAAACGCCGAGCTCGAAGACCCGGCCGTCTGGAACGACCCCAAGCACGCCCAGGACCTGGGCCGTGAAAAGAAATCGCTCGAGGACGTGGTGGAAACGCTCACGAGCCTGGGCGCCGGCGTGGCCGATTCCCAGGAACTCTTCGAAATGGCCGCCGCCGACGATGACGGCGACACCCTCGAAGCGATCGAACTGGACGCCAACGCCTTCCAGGAAAAGCTCGAAGCCCTGGAATTCCGCCGCATGTTCTCCAATCCGGCCGATCCCCTGAACTGCTTCCTGGACATCCAGGCGGGTGCGGGCGGCACGGAAGCGCAGGACTGGGCGTCGATGCTGCTGCGCCAGTACCTCAAGTACGCCGAACGCAAGGGCTTCAAGGCCGAGATCCTTGAAGAATCCGACGGTGAAGTCGCGGGCATCAAGTCGGCCACGATCAAGATCGAAGGCGACTACGCCTTCGGCTACCTGCGCACCGAAACCGGCGTGCACCGCCTGGTCCGCAAGAGCCCCTTCGACTCGTCGGGCGGCCGCCATACGTCGTTCGCCAGCGTCTTCGTGTATCCGGAAGTCGACGATTCCTTCGAGGTCGAAGTGAACCCCGCCGACCTGCGCGTCGATACCTACCGCGCTTCTGGCGCGGGCGGCCAGCACATCAACAAGACCGACTCGGCCGTGCGTCTGACGCACATCCCGACCGGCATCGTCGTGCAGTGCCAGAACGACCGTTCGCAGCACCGCAACCGCGCCGAAGCCATGCAGATGCTGAAGTCCAAGCTCTACGAACTCGAAATGCGCAACCGCATGGCCGAGCAGCAGAAGCTGGAAGACTCCAAGACCGACGTGGGCTGGGGCCACCAGATCCGTTCGTACGTGCTGGACCAGAGCCGCATCAAGGACCTTCGCACGAACGTCGAAATCTCCAACACGCAGAAGGTGCTGGACGGCGACCTGGATCCCTTCATCCAGGCCAGCCTGAAGCAAAACGTCTAAGTTCCGCGATTCTTCCCGCTTTCACGCACCCAGAGGTCCACGAATGTCCGACACCATTGCAATTCTCACCGGCGCCTCGCGCGGCATCGGCGCCGCCATGGCGCGCGGCCTGGTCAAACCCGGCACCCGCCTCATCACGCTGGCGCGCCGCGAAGACCCCGAGCTCGCCGCCCACGCGCGCTCGCAGGATGTGCAGCTGGAACAACTGTCCGTGGACCTCTCGGACCTGAAAGCGGCCGAATCCGCGGCTGAACGCATCTGCGCCGCGCTCCCGCGCGACGCCAAGCGCTATCTGCTGATCAACAATGCGGGCACGGTGCATCCCGTGGCGCGCACCGACGAACTCACCGACGGCGCGGCCATCACCGCCGCCTTCAACCTGAACGTCACCGCCGTCATGCTGCTCACGGCGCGCTTCCTCGCCGCCGTCGCTGAAATCAAGGCCGACCGCCGCGTGCTGAACATTTCCTCCGGCGCGGGGCGCAACCCGAACGCCGGCTGGGGCGTGTACTGCGCCACCAAGGCCGCGCTCGACATGCACGCTCGCGTCGTCAAGCAGGAACAAGGCGCCGACGGCGCCCGCATCGTCGCGCTGGCCCCCGGCATTGTCGACACCGACATGCAGGCCGCCATCCGCGCCAGTTCCGCCGAGAGCTTCCCCGCGCTGGCCAAGTTCCAGGACTTCCATGCCACCGGCAAGCTGTCCTCGCCCGCCAACGTAGCCTCCCGCATCCTCGCCTACCTGGATCGCGAAGATTTCGGCACGACCGAAATCGACGACATCCGCAATTACGACTGATCCCCCGACCATGACCGACCACTCGACCACTCCGGCCCCCGCCCAGGATGAAAACCGCTTGATCGCCGAACGGCGCGCCAAGCTGGCCAAACTGCGCGAAACCGGGGTCGCGTACCCCAACGATTTCGTCCCGGACGCCCGCGCCGCGGCCCTGCATGACAAGTACGACGGCGAGGAGCAGGAAGCCCTGGCCGCCGCCGCCGTCACCGTCAAGGTCGCCGGCCGCATGATGCTCAAGCGCGTCATGGGCAAGGCCAGTTTCGCCACGTTGCAGGACAGCACCGGCCGCATCCAGATCTACCTGGACCGCGGCACGCTCGGCGAAGACGTCTACGCCGCATTCAAGCAATGGGACATTGGCGACATCATCGCGATCGAAGGGTCGGTCTTCAAGACCAACAAGGGCGAACTCTCGGTGCACGCCGCCTCGGCGCGCCTCCTGTCCAAGTCGCTGCGCCCGCTGCCCGACAAGTTCCACGGCGTTGCCGACCAGGAACTGCGCTACCGCCAGCGCTATGTCGACCTCATCATGACCGACGCCACGCGCCGCACGTTTGAAGCGCGCAGCAAGGCCGTGGGCAGCATCCGCCAGTTCATGCTGAACGCGGGCTTCCTTGAAGTCGAAACGCCCATGCTGCACCCGATCCCGGGCGGCGCGGCGGCCAAGCCCTTCGTCACGCACCACAACGCGCTGGACATGGAAATGTTCCTGCGCATCGCGCCCGAGCTCTACCTCAAGCGCCTGATCGTGGGCGGCTTTGAACGCGTGTTCGAAGTCAACCGCAACTTCCGCAACGAAGGCGTCAGCCCGCGTCACAACCCCGAATTCACGATGATGGAGTTCTACGCAGCCTTCGCGGACTACCGCTGGCTCATGGACTTCACCGAAGAACTGATCCGCCAGGCCGCCATCTCGGCCAGCGGCAGCGCCGTCCTGACCTACCAGGAACGCGAGCTGGACCTGTCCAAGCCCTTCGACCGCCTGACCATCTGCGAAGCCATCCTCAAGTACGCCGACGGCTACACGCAGGCCCAGCTGGATGACCCGGCCTTCGTACGCGCCGAACTGAAGAAGCTGGGCGCGGACGCCGACGGCCCCGTGCTGTCGCGCGCCGGCCTGGGCGCGCTGCAACTGGCGCTCTTCGAAGAGACCGCCGAAGCCAAGCTCTGGAACCCCACCTACATCATCGACTACCCGGTCGAAGTCTCGCCGCTGGCGCGCGCCTCCGATACCCGCGAAGGCATCACCGAGCGCTTCGAGCTCTTCATGACCGGCCGCGAAATCGCCAACGGCTTCTCGGAGTTGAACGACCCCGAAGACCAGGCCGAGCGCTTCCGCTCGCAGGTCGAAGCCAAGGACGCCGGCGACGAAGAAGCCATGTTCTACGACGCGGACTACATCCGCGCCCTGGAATACGGCATGCCCCCGACGGGCGGCTGCGGCATCGGCATCGACCGCCTGGTCATGCTGCTGACCGACAGCCCCAGCATCCGCGACGTCATCCTCTTCCCGCACCTGCGCCGTGAAGACTGATCGTCGGCGCGCGTCATGATCTTCAAGATCCTGATGCTGCTGCTGGTCGTGGCGGGGCTGGTCTATTGGATCAAGCAACCTCGCCGCATCCAGCCGGGCGCTCCCTACCGCACCGTCCCCGCGCGGCGGCCGGTATTCATCGTGCTGTGCGTCGCCACGGCCATCTCGCTCATCGCCGCCATCCTGACCGCACTGCTCTGGACGGGTGGCGTGGCCAGCGGCGTTACCGGCGGCGGCTATCACGGCGAAGCCGATTTCCTGCTGCCCGTGGCGGCCTCGCTGCTGGCCTTGTCGGTGGCCTGCGCCGTCGGCGCATTCCTCAGGCGGCGGGGTTAGGGTCCACGGGCCACCTGCCCGCACCCGCCGGCAGCGCCGGCAATGACGCCTGCAGCATGGCGTCGATGAACGCGGCGGGCGCCAGCCGCCCGCCCGGCTTGTACCACTGCACCGTCAGGTTCATAGCGCCCAGCACACAGCGCTTGATGACTCGCGCATCGCCTTGCAGCAGCCCCGCCTGCACAGCCCCCGCCACCACCGACTGCCACATCGCCTCGTAACGATCGCTCAACCCCTTCACCGCCGCCTGGCTGGGCGCGGACAGGCTGCGCCATTCGTACACCAGCGCGTTCATCGCGTCCCCGCCCGCGCCGTGAAGCATGCTCCACATGTGCACACGGAACAGCGCCGCCAGGCGGTCCTCCGGCTCGACATAACTGGCCAGCGCCTTGCCGCCCAGGTCGATCACTTCCTGAATGCCGTTGTTCATGACGGCGACCAGGATTTCTTCCTTGCTGCGGAAATGATGGAACAGGCTGCCCGATTGCAGCCCCACGGCCTTGGCCAGTTCGCGCACCGTCGTGCGCTCGTAGCCGCGTTTGCTGAACAGCCTGCCGGCGGCCAGGACCAGTTCCCGCCGCCGCTCGGTCTCCGCGCCATCGTCGCGCGGCGCGGCGGTCCCCGTCTTGTCCATGGCGCGTCAAACCCTCTGGATGATGGTCGCGGTCGCCATGCCGTGGCCGATGCACATAAGCTGCATGCCCAGTTCGCCTTCGGTCGCCTCCAGCCCCGCCAGCATCTTGGCCATCAGGCCCGCGCCCGTCGCGCCCAACGGATGGCCATGCGCGATCGCGCCGCCCCACGGATTCACCCGCGCCAGGTCGGCGCCCGTTTCGCGCTGCCAGGCCAGCACCACGCTCGCAAAGGCCTCGTTGATCTCGATCCAGTCGATGTCCTCAAGCGCCAGGCCCGCACGCGACAGCGCCTGCCGCGCCGCCGGGATCACGCCCGTCAGCTGCATCACGGGATCCGACCCCACCACCACGCGCGCCAGGAATCGCGCCCGCGGCCGCAATCCGTCGGCCAGGGCCGTATCCTTGTCGGCCAGCAGCGCCGCCGACGCGCCGTCGGCGAGCAGGCT
>NZ_DIEJ01000228.1:0-7376 GCF_002418565.1 Achromobacter sp. UBA5777
CGGGCGGGATCGAACTGGGCCTCGCTGGCGAGGATGCGGGGCCGCTCGCGGCGGTTCTGCCAGAGTACGCGTAAGGCATTCGCGGCAAGTATCAGCCCCATCAACGCGATCACCAGCGCGAACACCATCAGGAATACGCGCGGCAACGTGGTGATGCCAGACGCCCACGCTGCGCCCAGGCCGGCCACACCCACGGCGCCGCAGATAGCGGCCTCGCGCCCGCTGCGCCGTTGCGCGGTCTGGTAGGTGAGCGGGGCAATGGGTTTGCCCTGCGCGGGCACGGCCCAGCAAAAGTGGTTCAGGCCATGCTCGGCCTCCAGCACGCCAATGCGAACGGCCGTGCCTTTGTCGTGAAAGGCTCGCAGCAAGGCGATGTGCGAGGGATCCAGCGCGGAACCCCAGATCGTCTCCGCACCGACCCGCAGGAAGACATCGTTTCGCCGCACCGGCGTTGCGACCCGGATTTGGTCGATGGTTCCCTCGATGATGCGGGCTGCGCGTTGCGGCATGTCGGAGCGGCGAAAGGCAAAGCGGCAAGGATAACGCGACGGGCGACCCGGCGGCGGGGGTCCCCGCGGCGCGCGTCTCCCGCCGCCGATGCCTTCCGCCGCGTCACCCGCCGAGGACGACGCCGACTGCGCTACTTCTTGACCAGCGGGCAGGTCGACCGCGACAGCGGCATGAAGGCCTGATCGCCCGGCAGTGTGGCCACCAGCTTGTAGTAGTCCCACGGCCGCTTGGATTCCGACGGTTTCTTGACCTCGAACAGGTACATGTCGTGCACCATGCGGCCATCTTCGCGGATGCGGCCGTTGGTGGCGAAGAAGTCGTTGATGGGCGTGGCCTTCATCTGCTTCATCACCGCCGTGGGCTCGTCGGTGCCTGCCGCCTGCACCGCTTTCAGATAGTGCATGACCGACGAGTACGTGCCCGCCTGGCTCATGTTGGGCATCTTCTTGAGCTTGTCGTAGTAGCGCTGCGACCACGCGCGCGTCTGGTCGTTCATGTCCCAGTAGAAGGCTTCGGTCAGCGTCAGGCCGGCGGCCGCGTCCAGGCCGATGGCGTGGATATCGTTGATGTAGAGCAGCAGGCCCGCCATCTTCTGCCCGCCCTTGGTCAGCCCGAACTCGCTGGCCGCCTTGATGGCGTTGACGGTGTCGCCGCCCGCGTTGGCCAAGCCGACGATCTGCGCCTTGCTGGCCTGCGCCTGCAGCAGATAAGAGGCGAAGTCGCTGGAGCCCAGCGGGTGGCGCGAGGCGCCCAGCACCGTGCCGCCATTGGCCTTCACGACGTCGGTGGCCGAGGCCTGCAGCGTGTGGCCGAATGCGTAATCCGCCGTCAGGAAGTACCAGCTCTTGCCGCCTTGCTCCACGGTGGCGCGCGCGGTGGTGTTGGCGAGCGACCAGGTGTCGTACGTGTAGTGGACGGAATAGGGCGAGCACAGGTCATTGGTGATGCGCTCGGTGCCCGGCCCGCTGAAGACCACGATCTTCTTCTTTTCCCGCGCCACTTCCAGCACGGCCAGTGCGGGCGCGGAGCCGGCGACGTCCATGATGGCGTCGACCTTCTGGACGTCGTACCACTCGCGCGCTTTGGCGGCGGCGATGTCGGCCTTGTTCTGGTGATCCACCACCAGCAGGTCCACCTTCTTGCCCAGCACGGTGCCGCCGAAGTCGGCAATCGCCATCTCGGCGGCGGTGGCGCTGCCCTTGCCGGTCACGTCGGCATAGACGCCGCTCATGTCCAGGATCAGGCCCAGCCGCACCACGTCGTCGGAGACGGCGGGGGCGGGCGTCTGCGCGTGCGCAGTGGCTAGGGCCGCCGTGGCAAAGGCGGTCGTGGCGAACAATCGGGCGATCGTGCTGCGGCACTGCATTGAAATCCGGGTCCTGTCGGCATGTCTCATGGTTGTCTCCCTGTATGCCGGATTCTTTTCGGATATGGCGGGCGCTTATGTAGGTTTTGTTTGCTGCTGCACCCAGTGCGTTCGGACGGCGGCGGTCGTTGATGGGGGGCGGGGTTCTCCTGAGGCAGGTTGTGTGAAGCGCTTAGCGGCTGGTGAGCAGGTCGAACTCCATCCGCACCTTGCGGAATGGAAACTCCAGCCGCGCGAAATACACCACGCGGCCGTCAATGCAGGCATAGCGGCGCAGTTCGGCCACCGGGGAAGACACGGGAATCTGCAGCGACTCGGCGGATTCCTGGCCTGCCTCGATCACGTTCAGGACCTGGCGGGCTTCGGAGATGCGCGCGCCGTAAAACTGGTCCAGCACGGGGGCGACGGTGCTTTTCTGGATGCGGGCGCGGTGCTTCCGGAAGAGGCCGCTGTCCAGGAAAACTTCGCTGTAGCAGAAGGGGCCGGCGTCCGTCGTGTGGATGCGCCGCAGGTACTGGAAGCTGCCGCTGCGGTCGGCGCCGCACGGCATGCCCAGCGTGTCGGGCAGGGGCGAATCGGCGCTGGACTCCACCAGCGACACCGTGCCGAGCTGGTTGCTCAGCTCGACGGTTTCGGCCCAGGTCTTGGGAATGAGCAGCGTGGGCGTTTCGGGCAGCTCCGCGTTCACGAAGGTGCCGGAGCCGCGCGAGCGCCGGATCAGGCCGTCCTCTTCCAGCAGGCCGAACGCCTGGCGGATTGTCGCGCGGGAGATGCCGTACGTCTCCATCAGCGACTCCAGCGGCGGGATCTGCTGTCCGGGCCGCCACGTCCGGTTCTGGATGTGACTGCGGAACAGCGCGGCGGCCTGCAGGTAAAGCGGCTGGGGACTGCGCGAAAAAAGCTTGCGGGCGGGCATGGCGGGCGGAGGGTTATGAAGCGGAAGCCGAGAGCATAGCGTCCGCCATCTCGCGCAGCCGGTGCTTCTGGATCTTGACCGAGTTGGCGCTCTCCACTGACGGGAATGCGTCCAGCACGGTAAAGCCCGCCGGCGCCTTGAAGCCCGCCATGGCCGCCTTGCACGCCGCGGTCCAACCGGCCGGGTCGGCCTGCGCGCCTTCCTGCAGCAGCACGAAAGCGTACGGAACGATCTTGCCGTTGCGCGTCGCGCCCACCACCTGGCAGGCCCGTACGCCCGGCAGGGTCTCGACGACCTGTTCGATTTCGACGGGATTGACCAGGAAGCCGGACAGCCGCAGCGAGTCGCCCATCCGGGTCTGGAACACGAACTGGCGGTCGGTCAGCGTGTAGCCCAGGTCGCCGGTCTTGAAGTAGCCGTCATCCGTCACGGCGGCGCGGGTGGCGTCCGGGTTGTCCAGGTAGCCCTGCATCAGGCTGGGCGACAGGATTTCGATTTCGCCGGACTGGCCGTGCGGCAGCACCTGGCCGGACTCGGGATCGCGGGCGCGCACACGGGCGTTGGGGTAGATGAGCGTGCCGCCGGGCTGGTGGCGGGCCGACACGTCGCCGTCGGCGGGGTCGCGAGGCTGGCCCGCCACCAGCGCGATCAATTCGCTGGAACCGTACAGGCCCGTGAGCGGCACGCCAGCCGCGCGGGCCAGGTCCAGCAGGTTGTCCAGCGCAGGGGTGAAGCTGGCGAAGCCGAATAGCTGCACGGACGCAAACGCACCGGGCGCGGCGGCCTGCATCATGCTGACCAGCGCCTCGTTGTTGGCATAGGTGTGCGTGACGGCGTGCCGGGCGATGGCCTGCGCCGATTGGGCGGCATCGAACACGGGGGCACAGACGACGGGCACGCCGCGCGCCAGGCCGCCGGCCAATGTCGCAAAACCGAATGCGCCGCAGAACGGCGCGCTGGCCAGCACGCAAGCCCGGTCGTCGTAGCCGAACGCCCGCGCGACCATCGCGCCGTGGCGCAGCAAAGTTTTTTGATCGTGCAGCACGAACTTTGGTTTGGACGTGGTGCCGGACGTGGTAAAGCACAGCACGCCGGCATTGGCTTGCGCGACGGGGGCAGGGTCGGCGCAGGCCAGCAGCGCGTCGTACCGATGCACCGGTTTGCCGTGAAGCGATGCCGGAGGAAGTTCGTCGGGCCCGGCCAGCGCGACCGCCCCTTGCAACTGATCCACATCCACTGGCGCTACGCCATCCAGGATGCCCTGAAAGTCGATGCCTTTGAAGTCGGGCCAATACACCAGCCAGTCGGCGCGGCCGCGACCCAGGATGTCGGCTACTTCGACCGAGCGGAAGCGCGTGTTGACGGCCAGCACCAGCGCGCCCAGCTGGGCGCACGCAAGAAAGGATTCGACCCAGGCCGCGCAGTTGGGCAGCCAGACGGCGACGCGGTGCCCGGGCTGCACGCCGATGCGGGACAGGCCCGCCGCCAGCGCGAGGCTGCGCGAGCGCAGGTCCGCGAAACTGAGCGGCTGATCACGGTCGATCAGCGCAACGGCATCGGGTTGGCGGGCGGCCAGCGCGTCCAGGTGGTCGGAGAAGGTCGAGTACGGCAGGGGCATGGCTTACACCGTGGCGATAGGTGTCACAGGCGAGCCGACCGCGCCGGGCATGCGCAAGGGCGGGGCGGTCAGCAGAAACCGGCTGCGGCCGTTTGCATGGAGCCAGTCGGCCAGGTCCTTCAGATACCAAAGCTCGGCCAGCGGCACGCCCAGCTTGAAGAGGCAATGGTGGTGCAGCGGCAGGATGGAATGGCCGGGGCCGGATGTGCGCGCCGGATACGATTCGACCGCGTAGTTGTCGGCGCAGATCGCGGCGATGCCGGAATGCGTGATCCAGTCCAGCAGTGCGGGGTCGGCGCCGTCCAGCACCGCGCCCGTCTGCTCCAGCTTGTGCGGATCGGGTTGGCCGTTCATGGCCACGACGGCTTCCGCGAAACCGGTGCGCAGCACCAGCATGTCGCCGGGTTCGGGCTGGGCGTTCTGCTCGCGCATGGCGGCTTGAAGCTGCTCGTGGCCGACGATCGTGCGGCCCGGGCCGAAGGCACGCGCCAAGTCCACCAGCACGCCGCGGCCCTGCATGCCTTTTTCGGCATAGCGGCTGACGCTGAGCTTGCGCGCATACGAGCCGCCCGGCGGGCAGCAGGCGGCTTCCGAGTTGTCGGGATCGGCGCCGCCAAACACATCCACGCCGGCGGCGTAACCGTTGTAATAGACGCGGCGCGCCTGGCCATCGCCCTGGATGTCGAACATGGCGCCCACGTGGCACAGGCCATCCCACTGCGTCGAATACTGCATCGACAGCGTGACCTGATCGTCCGACAGCACGTCGATGGCTTCGGGCTGTACCTGCGACATCGCAAAGTTCAGATAGGGCGTGGCTTCGCGGAAAGTCGGCTTGAGGGTGGGCGCGTGGCGGCGCGGATTGAGCACGTTGCCGCCGGGCAGATCCAGCGGCAGCGACAGGCAGAAGACCTTGCCGGCACGGACTTCGCGCACCGCCTGCAGCACCTTTTCTTCAGTCAGCAGGTTCAGGCGACCCAGTTCGTCGTCCGGGCCGAAGTCGCCCCAAGTGGAACCTTCGGGGCGTTGCGTCCAGCGTTTCATCTGCTTGTCTCCTGTCGGTTTTTCATGTTCTTATGAATATAGTACGTATTTACGTACTTTAAAAAGAAATCCGCAATCAGCGGGTTCGATAGGAGACGAGACCATGACGCAATTGCAGCATCCGCGCGCCGGATGGCGCATCGCCCTTGCCGCGCTGGCCGTTCTGGCGCTGCCTGCGGTCCACGCCGCGGGCTATCCCGAGCACCCTGTGACCGTCGTCGTGCCGTATCCGCCGGGCGGCGGCGCGGACCTCTTTGGCCGCGCCATCGCCAACGCATTGCAGCCGGGCCTGAAGCAGACGGTGCTGGTCGAGAACAAGCCGGGAGCGGGCGGCAATATCGGCATGGCTTACGTCGCCCGGGCGAAGGCCGACGGCTACACCCTGGGGCTGGGCACGATCGGCACGCAGACGATCAACCAGTTTCTCTACAGCAACATGCCGTTCGATCCCGAGCGGGACCTGGTGCCGATCGCGCTGGTGTCCACGACGCCGAACGTCATCGCGGTCAGCGCGAAGTCGCCCTACAAGACGGTGGCGGACGTGATCAAGGCGGCCAAGCAGTCGACGGACAAGAAGCTGACCTATGCGTCACCGGGCATCGGTTCGTCGGTGCACCTGACGGGGGCATACTTCGAGGCCATGGCGGGGGTGACGATGCTGCACGTGCCGTTCAAGGGCACGTCGGCGTCGCTGCCGGCGGTGGCGGGCGGGCAGGTGGATCTGCTGTTCGACAACCTGCCGGGTGCGCTGGCGCAGATCAAGGACGGCAATCTGGTGCGCGGGGTCGCCGTGACTTCTGCGACGCGCGATCCGTCGGTGCCGGATTTGCCGACGGTTGCCGAGTCCGGATTGCCTGGGTTTGACGTGACGGCTTGGTTTGCGTTGTATGCGCCGCGCAATACCCCCGCGCCGGTGGTTGAACAACTGATTGCCGCCGCCCGCAGCGGCTTGGCGACGCCGGCCATCGCCGCCAACTTTGCCACCATGGGCGCGAAGCCGGGCACGCTGTTCGGCAAGGATCTGGCCGCGTTCGAATCCGCCGAACGCAAGAAGTGGGGCGGACTCATCAAGGATCAGGGAATCAAGGCGCAATGAATTCACCCATCGCTCTCGTAACCGGCGCAAGCCGGGGAATCGGCCGCGCCATCGTGGCGCGGCTGATCGAAGACGGCTTTCAGGTCGTCAATTTCAGCCGTACGTCGCCCGAGACACTGTTGCCGGGCGAGACCTTCCGGTCAGTGGACCTGTGCGACGCGGAGGCGACCATCGCTGCGGGCCGTGAGTTGGCGGCGCAGCAACCTGTGCTGCATCTGGTCAACAACGCGGGGATGATTCAGGTTGCCAACATCGAGGACATTACGCAGGAGGAGTTGGCGCGGACGATGGCGTTGAATCTGACGGCGCCGATTCTGCTGATGCAGGCGCTGTTGCCGGGGATGCGGCAGGCGAAGTACGGGCGCGTGGTGAACATCGGCAGCCGGGCGGCGCTGGGCAAGGGCGGGCGGTCGGTGTATGGGGCGTCCAAGGCAGGGCTGGCGGGGATGACGCGGACCTGGGCTTTGGAGCTGGCGGGCGATGGCATCACGGTCAATACCGTGGCGCCGGGGCCGGTTGCTACCGAGCTGTTCAACCAGTCGAATCCGCCTGGTGCGCCGAAAACGCTGGCGCTGGAGGCGGCGATTCCCGTGGGGCGGGTTGGGCGGCCGGATGAGGTGGCGCATACGGTCGCGATGTTTCTGGACCGGCGCGCGGGGTTTGTGACTGGGCAGGTGCTTTATGTTTGCGGGGGGATGTCGGTGGGATTGGTGGGGTAGGGTGGAGTGCCGTTGCCGGCCATCGTCGGCGTTCTTGGGACGCCCGGCGCGGCGTGGGCCTGGGGCGGGCGGGGCTCCGATTGCGGTCCGGAGCCTTCGCTCCGGAC
>NZ_DIEJ01000079.1:0-3535 GCF_002418565.1 Achromobacter sp. UBA5777
CCGGCCCCGGTGCGTCGCGCGCGGCGTCGCGCAGCCGGGACAGGGGTTGCTGCATCAGGCCGTCGACTTCGGCCCAGGCGCGCGCGCTATCGGGGTGGCTGGCAAGCCAGTGTTCAAAGCGCTGGCGGTCGCGGTCGGAGGCCTGGCCGGAGGTCAGCAGCACGATCCAGTCGACCGCGCGATCCGTCAGCGCGTCACCGGCGGACAGCGGCTTCATGACGCGTCCGCGGCACGGCGCGCGGCCAGGCAGTGCAGGAAGGCGCGCTTCACGTGACGCTCGACCGTCGCCAGCGACAGCCCCAGGGCTCGGGCAATGGCGGGATGCGTCATGCCGTCCAGCCGGTTCAGCAGGAACGCGTGCTTGACCGGCACAGGCAGTCCGTCGAGCAGTGCATCGATCTCCTGCACGGCCTGCTTCAGCATCATCAGCAATTCAGGCGAGGCGGCGACGGGTTCCTGCTCGTGCGCCAGCGCGTCCAGGTAACGCGCCTCGACGTCGCGCGCGCGCCACAGGTCGATGGTCAGGCGGCGGGCCAGCGTCAGCAGGTAGGCGCGGGGTTCAGCGATGGGCGTGGTGGACGGCGAGGTCAGCACGCGGCAGAACGTGTCCTGCGTCAGGTCGGCGGCGTCCGCACGATTGTTCACGCGGCGGTTCAGCCAGCCCAGCAGCCAGTCGTGGTGTTCCGCGTAAAGCCGTTGAATGTTCTGGTACGCGGGGGAATCCATGGACGGGCGGCGACGGGTGTTAATAGGAATAACTCTTATTTATAACTTGGATCGCCGCCCAAGACAATCGCGCTACCCGCCCGCCAGCAGTTTGCCTAATGTCGCCATGCCTTGCTCCATGGCGTCACTCCAGGGATGGCCGTGGTTCAGGCGCAGGAAGTTGCCGAACGCGCCCGTCGCCGAAAAGAGCGGGCCCGGTGCGATGCTGATGCCGTGGTCCAACGCGGCGCGGTGCACCTTCAACGTGTCGATGTGCGCGGGCAGTTCCACCCAGACGAAGTAGCCGCCGGCCGGCCGCGTGGCGCGCGTGCCTTTCGGAAAGTAGCGCGCCACGGCCTGCAGCATTTCGCCCTGCTGAAGCGCCAGCGCCAGCCGGAACTGCCGCAGGTGACGGTCGAACCCGCCTTTTTCCAGATAGGCGGCGATGGCGGCCTGCGTGGGGGCTGCCGTCGCAAGGCTGGTGGTCAGCTTGTTGCGCATGATCTGCCGGGTGTAGCGTCCGCCCGCCACCCAGCCGACGCGATAACCCGGCGCCAGCGTCTTCGAAAACGACGCGCAGTGCATGACGATGCCTTCGGTATCGAACGCCTTCGCTGGCCGCGGGCGGGTCTCGCCGAAATACAGTTCGCCGTACACGTCGTCTTCGATCAGCGCCACACCGTGGCGCGTCAGCAGCTTGACCAGCGCCTCCTTCTTCTCGTCGGGCATCAGGCTGCCGAGCGGATTCTGGAACGTGGTCATCAGCCAGCAGGCGCGCGGCCGGTGCCGCAGGATGGCGTCTTCCAGCGCCTCCAGATCGATGCCCACGCGTGGGTGCGTCGCCACCTCGATGGCGTGCAGGCCGTTGCGTTCCAGCGATTGCAGCGCGGCGTAAAACGTGGGGGATTCCACGATGACGGCATCGCCAGGCTGGGTCACCGCCGCCAGGCTCAGGTTCAACGCATCCAGCGCGCCGTTCGTGACGACGATCTCGTCCACGGGCACGCTCAGGCCGTCGGCCAGATAGCGCAGCGCGATGGCGCGGCGCAGGGCCGCGTCGCCCGGGCTCAAGTCATCGATGGAACCCCACGGATCCAGTTTCTGCACTGTCGAGGCCATGTACCGCGCCAGCCGGCCGTACGGCAGCAGCGACGGGCTGGGAAATGCCGAGCCGAAGGGCAGCATGTCGCGGCGCAGGGTGGCGTTCAGCACCCGCAGCACGTTATCGCTGACATCCACCGGATGGCGGTCCGCGCGGGCGCTGGACACGCTGTCCAGTTCGGGCAGTGCGGCGCGCGGCGCCCGCTGCACGTAATAGCCGGACCGGTCACGGGCACGGATGAGACCGCGCGCTTCCAGCAGGTAATAGGCCTTGAACACGGTGGACGGGCTGACGCCGCGGCTGGCGCTGGTCTGGCGCACCGACGGCAGACGGTCGCCAACCTGCAGCAGGCCGGACAGGATCGAGGCGGTGATTTCTTCGGTCAGGCGTTCGTAGCGCTTCATGAGGGTGTCCGGATGCGTGATGCGGAGTCAGGTGGACATGCCGATGGACCGCATGACCAGGCGCAGCACGCCGGCCGCCGCGCCCAGCGCCGCGACGCTGCACGTCCAGATCATCGCCAGCCACATCAGGCGCGTGCGCCACGAGGAAGATTGCGAAGGGTTCATCAATGGAACTCCTCGCCCGTGCGTACCTTGCCCCGGAAGACGTAGTACGACCAGGCGGTGTACATGAGGATAATCGGAATGATCGCCAGGGCGCCGACCAGTGCGAAACCCTGGCTTTGCGGCGGCGCGGATGCCGCCCAGATCGACACGCCGGGCGGGATGATGGCGGGCCAGATGCTGATGCCCAGGCCGCTGTAGCCCAGAAAGACCAGCGCCAGCGACAGCACGAAGGGACCCGCGGCCGGCGTGCCCTTGACGCGGCGAATCAGTTCGAAGCCTGCCGCGGCGACCAGCACCGGCACCGGAAAGAACCAGAACATGTTTGGCAGGCTGAACCAGCGCTGCGCGATGATCGGTTGCGTCAGCGGCGTCCACGCGCTCAACACGGCAATCACGGCCAGCAGCGCCACCGTCAGCGGCCGCGCCAAGCGGCACATGTGGCGGTGCAGCCGTCCTTCGGTCTTCATGATGAGCCACGTGCAGCCCAGCAGCGCGTAGGCCGCCACCAGCCCGACGCCAGCGAACATCGAGAACGGGCTGATCCAGTCCCAGGGACCGCCGCTATAGGCGCGCCCCACCATCGGAATGCCCTCGATGTAGGCGCCCAGTGTGACGCCCTGGAAGAACGTGGCGCACACCGAGCCCAGGACGAAGGCCTTGTCCCACAGCGGCCGGTGATGCGCGTCCGCCTTGAAGCGGAATTCGAACGCCACGCCCCGGAAGATCAGTCCCAGCAGCATGAACACCAGCGGCAGATGCAGCGCGCTCAGGATGACAGAGTAGGCCAGCGGAAACGCTGCCATGAGGCCCGCGCCGCCCAGCACCAGCCAGGTTTCGTTGCCATCCCAGACCGGGGCGACGGTATTGACCATCACGTCGCGCTCCTGGCCGTCGGTCACCAGCGGAAAGAGAATGCCGATGCCCAGGTCGAAGCCGTCCATGATGACGTACATCATTACGCCGAACAGAATGACGACGGCCCATATCAATGCAAGATCCACACCCATGGCGTCAGGCTCCGGAATGCTTGGGTTGCGCGGGCTCGACGCCCGCCAGGGTTGAGGCGGCGGACAGGGGCCGGGAGGGTTGGCGCGGCTCGCCCGGCCCGCCGGACAGCGGCGGGTGGCGGGGCGCGGGGCTGGGGCCCATGCGGATGAGG
>NZ_DIEJ01000274.1:0-8055 GCF_002418565.1 Achromobacter sp. UBA5777
AGCGCCAGCAGCGCGATCAGGCTTGCCGCGCGCACGGTCTCGGCGGCGGTCATCAGCGAGCGGCGCGACATCCGGTCGGCCAGCACGCCGGCGGGCAGAGACAGCAATAGGAACGGCAGCGTCTGCGCGGTTTGCAGGTAGCCGGTCTGCGCGGCAGTGGCGCCCAAGGCCAGCACCGCATACAGCGGCGCGGCGGCGAGCGCGATCTGCTCGGAAAACTGTGCGGCCAAGTTCGACGCCGCCAGGCGGCGGAAAGCGGAGGGCAGGGTGGGCATGGACGGGACGGCGGGCGCCGCAGAAACGGCAAGGGCACGATCATGATCGTACCCTCGCGGCCCTGCACTCCGGTCCTTGCTCGGACGCGTCCCGGTCAGGGAATCTGGGGGTAGTCGCCGAAGCCGTCAGGCCAGGTGGTCAGCACGTCGTAACCGGTCTCGGTGACGACGACCATGTGCTCCCATTGCGCGGACAACGAACGGTCCTTCGTGACGACCGTCCAGCCGTCGGGAAGCTGCTTGGTCTGCGGCTTGCCGGCGTTGATCATGGGCTCGATCGTGAACATCATGCCGGGCTGAAGCACCAGGCCTTCGCCGGGGCGGCCGTAGTGCAGGACCTGCGGGTCGTCGTGATAGATCTGGCCGATGCCGTGGCCGCAGTATTCGCGCACGATGCTGAAGTGCTCGCGATGCGCGACGGTCTGGATGGCGTGGCCGATGTCGCCCAGCGTGGCGCCGGGCTTGACGGCCATAATGCCTGCGCGCATGGCTTCGTACGTCGTGTTGACCAGGCGGCGGGCAAGCGGACTGGGCTGGCCCACGTAGTACATGCGGCTGGTGTCGCCGAACCAGCCGTCCTTGATGACGGCCACGTCGATGTTCAGGATATCGCCGTTCTTCAGAACCTTGGCCGACGGGATGCCGTGGCAGATGACGTGGTTGACCGACGCGCAGATGGTCTTGGGAAAGCCGTGGTAGCCGACGTTGGCGGGCGTGGCTTTCAGCACGTTGACGATGTAGTCGTGACAGACGCGGTCAAGCTCGTCGGTGGTGACGCCGGGGCGGACGTGTTCGCCGATCATGTGCAGCACTTCGGCCGCCATGGCGCCCGCCTTGCGGGCCATTTCGATGTCGGCGGCCGATTTGATGGAAACCTTCTTGGCCATTTACGCGGCCTCCTGCTGTAAGGGTTGCGGCAACCCTTGCGAGAGGGAGGCGATGGTGAAGCCTTCTGCCTGGTCGATGCGGATCAGCAATTGGCAGATGTCGGCGTGGCGCAGTTCGGGATACAGCTCGGACAGCATGCCGATGCGCATCCAGTGTTCGGCCTGGGAATTGATCGAGCGGCTGAGGGCGCCGCTGGCGACGCGCAGGTTCTCATGCATCTGCTCGGAAATCTTGACGATACCCATAGTGGACGTTCCGTATATGTTTTGTATATGGAACGTATCGTACTGCGGCGCGGGGCCGCGTGCAAATCGGCCCTCAGGCTTCTTTGCTTTCCTTGCTTTCCTTGCTTTCCTTGCGCGGCTTGGCGCGCGTGGACTTTTTGGCGGCGCCGGTGCGCGGCGCATCCTTCGGTGCCGGCGCGGCCGCGGCGGTCATCTGTTCCATCCACATCAGCGCGTCGGTGTACGACAGGAACTGCTGGAGGTAACCGGGCGACATTTCGCGCATCAGGGTCAGCGCGCGGTGCACGAGCTGGTTCGAGTTGAGCGGGCCGGCGTTCTTATGGACGCGTTCCTGAGATTGGCGCACCTGGCGGTCGGCGCTGAAGCGGGACCAGAGCGCGCGGAATTCGTCGAGCAGCGGCAGCTCGGGGTAGGCGGCGCGCAGGCCTAGCGGGTCGCGGGAATCGTCGGAGCCAAGATTGGCGATCAACTCGGCCAGCGGTCCGCCCGACACGGCGTCTTGCGGGGCCTCTGCATCAGCCTCAGCGTCTGCATCCGCAGCCGCATCCTCCGCGCCGACCAACTCCCCCTCATACGCCGCGATCAGACCCGCAAGCCGCTCGTCCAGCCGCTGACGCACCGCGCCGTCGTACGCGCCCGCGCGGCGGTCCAGCGCGTCGATCAGGTGAAAGCGCAGCGGGTTGACGCGATCCGCGCCGCTGGCGCGCCAGGCGTCCAGCACCGCGCGCGCGTCCAGGCCTTCAGCGCGGCTGCCGTCACTGCTCACCGGGCTTACCCGCTTCGTTGGACGGTTTGGGAATGGGCGTGATTTCCACGCGGCGGTTCTTGGCGCGGCCTTCCTCGTCGGCGTTCGACGCCACGGGTTGCTCGGCGCCAAACGCCGCGGCAAACACCGTTGACGACGGCACGCCTTCGTCGATCAGGGCGCGCGTCACCGTGAGCGCGCGCTGGGCGGAAAGGTCCCAGTTGTCCGCGAAGCGGCGGTTGCCTTCGCGCACCTGCTGGTCGTCGGTAAACCCGCTGACCATCAGGATTTCGTTGTGGGTCTTCAGGTAGGCGGACAGCGGCTCGATCAGGGTTTTCAGGATCTCGCGGCCCTCGGGCTGGAGCTGGTCGGAGTTCAGCGCGAACAGCACGCTGCCGCTGATGCCGATGCGGCCGTTGATGAGCGTCACACGGCCGGCGGCCAGGGGGCCCGCCAGCGCCTGCTCCAGTGTCTCGCGGCGCTGGGTTTCTTCCTGGCGCTGCTTGACCTCTTCTTCCAGCCGCGTCGACAGTTGCAACTGCACCGCGACGACGCTGACCAGGATGAGGACGAAGGCGCCCAGCAAGACGGACATCAGGTCGCCGAAGACGGCCCAGGCGGGCGCCGATGCCTGCACGCCGCCGTCGATATCCTCGCTCATGCCGATTCCGCTCCGGCGGTGGCGCGCTGGGTGGCCAGCTGCTGCAGATTCTCGATGATCTGCTTCTGTGACATCAGGCTCAGGTCGACGACCTCACGGGCCTGCGCCACGTAATAGGAAAGCTGCTCGTCGCCGCGCGCGATGGACTTGTCCAGCGCGGCTTCGATGCGTTGCAGATGCGCCGTGAGCTTGTCGTTCGATTCGCCGAAGGCCTGCACCGCCGCGCCAAAGGATTCGCCCAGGCTGGCGACTTCGACGGCGCTGCTGGTGACCAGCGACGCCACCTCGGACAGCTTGCCGGTTTCGGATTCGACCTGCGCGGTGAACTGCGCACCCACGCGCTCCAGCATGTCGGCCGACGAGGCGACCAGCCCGTCCACGGCGGTGCGCTGCTCGGCGGCGGTGTGGTTGACGGCGTCCAGCAGCGTGCTCAGCGTTTCAAGCAGGCGGTTGCGTTCCTGCAGCATGTCGTTGTCGCGCACCATGCTGTCCGACAGCTTCTGGCGCAATTCGCCGATGACCTCGGCGGCGGCGCGGGGCGCTTCAGAAGCCGCTTGAACCAGACGGCCGATCTCGGCGATGGTTTCGCTGGCGTGGGCCTGCGTCTGGGCGGTGATGTCCTGCGCGGTCAGGTTCAAGGTGTCGCAGATTTCTTGCTGCAAACCGGCGGCCTGTGCGCCTGCCTGCTGCCATTCGGTGCGCAGCGCGTCGGCCATGGCCGCCAGCTTGCCGGTCCAGGCGGCGAGGCGTTCCTCGTCGTTGGCCGCCAGCGCCGTTTGCAGGGCGGTGTGCGATTGCTCCAGCGTCTGAAGCAGCTCGGTGGCTTGCGTGCCGAAGGCGGCGGACGCGGTTTCCAGCGCCTGGCGATTGTCGAGGGCAAGTTGTTGGCCGGTTTCTTCCTGGCGCGCCTGCGCATCGATCCAGGCCTGCGTGACGCCGCCTGCTGCCGTTTCCAGACGCGTCGACACGCTTTCCAGCAGGGCGGCTTGCTGCTGCGTCTGGGCGGTGATGTCGCGGGCGGTCTGAGCGAGCGCGTCGCCGATTTCGAGTTGGCGCAGGGCGGCTTGCGTGCCGGCCTGTTCCCATTCCTTGCCCAGCTTGGCGGCCATTGCCGTCAGCGAACCCGTCCAGGCGGCCAGGCGTTCCTCGTCGCGCGAGGCCAGCGCGGTTTGCAGGTCGGCGTGCGATTGATCCAGCGTGCGCAGCAGCGCGTCGGCATGCTGGCCGAAGGTGGCCGCGGCCGTTTCCAGCGCGCGCTGATTGTCGGCGGCCAGTTGCTTGCCCAGGTCTTCCTGCCGCGTTTGCGCGTCGCTCCAGGCTTGCGTGACGCTGCCCGCCGCGGTTTCCAGCCGGGACGACACGTCCTGCAGCAAGCGGGCCTGCGCCTCGGTCTGGCCGGTGATGCCGCGCGCGGTCTGGGCCAGTGCGTCGTTGATTTCCTGCTGACGGGCCACGGTGTTCGCGCCGGCCTGTTCCCATTCCTGGCCCAGCTTGGCGGTCATGGCGCCCAGCGTATTGCTCCAGGCGGCAAGGCGGTCTTCGTCGCGGGCGGCCAAGGCGGCCTGAAGCTCGGTGTGCGATTGGTCCAGCGTGCGCAGCAACGAGGCGGCGTGCTGTTCGAAGGCCGCCGTGGCGGCTTCGAGCGCCGCCTGGTTGCCTGCGGCCAGCTTGCCGCTGGATTCTTCCTGGCGGGCGAGGGCGCGGGTCCATTGGTCCGACACGCCGATGGCGGCGGCTTCCATGCGGGCCGACACGCCTTCCATCAGCGCAGCTTGCGCCGCAGCCTGCTCGGCCACGTCGCGCACGGTCTGCGCCAAGGTGTCGTTGATTTCCTGCTGGCGGGCGGCGGCTTGCGCGCCAGACTGCTCCCATTCCTGGCGCAGCGTGGCGCCCATCGCGCCCAGCGTTTCGGTCCAGGCGGCCAGGCGCTGTTGATCGCGCGAGGCCAGATCCGTTTGCAGCGCGGCGTGCGAGGCGTTCAGCGTGCGCAGCAGCGATGCGGAATGCTGTTCGAAGCTGGCTGCCGCGGCGGTGAGCGCCTGCAGGTTGTCGCCCGCCAGCTTTTCACCGGCTTGCTGCTGGCGCGACAGGGCGTCGGTCCAGGCCTGCGACATGTTGCCGGAGGAGGCTTCCAGGCGCGCCGACACGCTGTCCAGCAGGTTGGCCGAGCGTTGCTCGAAGGTCTGGGCGAAGCGGTCGAGCGAGGCGCGCAGGTCTTCGGCCATGGCCTCGCTGGCGCGCTGCTGGCCGGCCACTGCCTGGCTCCAGATGCCGGCAACATCGGTCGTCGCGGCTTGCAGGCCGGCGGTCAGGCCTTCCAGCTGCTGGCGCACGGCCTGCGAGACCGTGTCCTGCAGCGTGGCGGTTTCGCGCGACAGGCTATCCATGGTGGCTTGCACGACGGGCTGCAGCGCTTCGCCGGCGGAACGCGCGCTTTGCGCCACGCTGTCCTTCATGGACTGTTCCATCACGGATGCGAGGCGGGCGTAGGCGGCTTCGGCCTTGCCCTGGAAGGCGGTCTGGCTGGCGATCTGGCGTTCGTTCAGCGCCTGATTCTGCTGTTCCATGCTCTTCATCATGGATTCCAGCTGGCCGACGATGGCGGGCATCGCTTCGGCCTGACGTTGCATCACTTCGGCCTGGCGCTGGAGCAGCTTGAAGGATTCTTCGCGCTGGTAGCTTTGCGAATACACGCGCAATGTGGTCGCGGCCTGGGTGTCCAGCAGTTGCGCGGCGTGGACGCGGTCGCGGCGGCACAGGGCGGCCAGGAGGCCCAGCATGGCGGATGCGGCGACGCCAGCGATTGAGGTGCCGAACGCAAAGCCCAGGCCCTTGACGGGTGCGGCCAGCGACGCGCGGATCGCGGCCAGATCGGTGGAGCTTTCAAGCGCAAGGCCGGTGCCGCGCAGCGTCACGACCATGCCGAGGAAGGTGCCCAGCATGCCCAGCAGAACCAGCAGGCCGACGAGGTAGGGCGCCAGCGATGGCCCGGGCAGGCCCACGCGTTCGCCTTCGATACGCAGGCGCGCCGCGTTGCGCAGGCCGGCCGGCACCTTGTCCAGCCAGGCGCCCAGGCTGCCGGGCGCTTCCTTCAGGTCCGTCACGGCGCGTGACAGAGCAGTCGTTGCCTGCTGGTAGCGCAGCAGCTCGAGCGCGCCGGCCAGGTAACAGACGCCGATCAGCAGCGTCACGGCCAGCGCCAGCGGGTTCGTTCCCGCGTAACCGGCGCCGATCCAGCCCACAACGGCCAGTCCGGCCAGGAAAACCACGATATTGATCAGAGTCTTGGACATAGTGTCCTAATTAGCTGGTGCGAAGGGCGGCAAGCAACCCTTCGACCGGTTGTAAACGAACATCCAGTTCGGCCAGCAGCACGGCGCGCATGTCGGCGCGGAACGTGTCCAGCCAGGCGCCCGCGGTAATTGCCGGGACGGGCGCCGCCGCGTTGGCCGGCGCGGCGTCAAGGGCTGCGACCGCTGCATCGCCGTCGGCCCTTGCATTGCCGTCCGCCTCCGCTGCGGTATCAGCTGGCGCGTCGGCGTCAGCCAAGTCCTGCGCCTCGGCAGCAGCCTGGGTTTCGGCGGCGGCCAGCGCCGCTTCCTCGGCCTTGCGCAGCCGGTCAAAGTGCGTCTGCAGCAGCTTCGGAATCGCGCCGAGCAGAGCTCGCTCTTTGGGCAGCAGCGCGCGGTCCATGATCGCGTCCACCACGGCCAGGCGGGTCCATTCGCCATTGCGCGCCGCGACCATCCCGCGCAGCCGGCTGCGCAGATTGCCGATGCTGGTCTCCATCGTGTGCTGCAACGACAGATACCGCTGGCGAAAACTCGAATAATCGAACTCGTCCTCCGCCAGGACGGCAGCCAGTTTCTTGGCTGGCGCAGGTACCGGGGCAATTCGCTTGGCGGCCGTGGCCGCCGTGTCGCTGGCGATGGCGTCCGCCAGGGTGGTGCGCACGCGCACGCATTCGCGTTCTTCGGCGCTGCTGAACAGGCGGGCGCCCGGCGCAATGACCGGCGGACTTGTGTTCAACGCCGCCGACAGGGCGATCGCGTCCGTCCAGCCAAGCCATTGGCTCAGATGGTCGGATAGCGACTGCCTGGACTGCTGGACATCCGCGTCCGTCAGGCGAGTCAGCAAGCGAATGAGCGTCGGGCCGCTTAAACCTGTGCGCTGGGGGGCTTGCAACATACCACCAGAGTCAAAAAGGGGGGAGTTTACACGCTGCGACGGCCCGGGAGGGCCTGCCCGGACGGTCCGGGCACCCATCCTGGTCGAAAAACGGGGTCGCATCATGAACGCTGTATCAACGGCGCCGCAATACTGTGTCGCCGCCCAGCGAGCAGGAACCCTGGGCCCGCATGGCCGTCGAACGTTGCATGAATGCCCGTACCCCCTGGCGATTTGCCCGACGACTTCTCATCCTTGCTGCGTTGGCCGCTCTGGCGGTCTGGGCCTGGCCGCGTCTGCCGGAGGCGGCGCGCGCGCCCTGGCATATGGCGCGGCTATCCTGGCAGGACGCGCCCGTGTCGCTGCCCGTGCCGGTGCAGGGCGTTGCGCCCCGGCGGCTGGCCGATACCTGGGGCGCGGCACGGTCGGGCGGGCGCACGCACCAGGGCATCGATATTTTTGCCAAGCGCGGCACGCCGGTGGTGTCGGCGACCGAAGGCGTGGTCACGCGCATCGGCGAAAACACGCTGGGCGGGCAGGTCGTCTGGGTGATGGGACCGGGCCGGCAGATGCACTATTACGCGCACCTGGATGGCTACGCGGATATCCGCCGCGGCCAGCTCGTTGCTCCGGGCGACGTCCTGGGTTTTGTGGGCAATACTGGCAACGCCCAAGGCACGCCGCCGCATCTGCATTACGGCATCTACGCGGGGGGCGGCGCGCTCAACCCGTATCCGCTGTTGACCGCGCCCAGCGCAACGCAAGGTTCGTCCATGCCCGTGTCGTCCGCGCAATAGCCCTGCAACCACGCCGCTGCGCGGTGTAGATTGGTGCCCAGGCGAGAACAACGGGGCAGGCAGTCCCGCACTTTCCATGGACTTTCTGATTGAAACGGCGGCCCGCGCGTTGGCCGCAGGCGACCCGCTGGGCGCGCTGAATCAGGTGGCGCTGCGCAGCGACGCGCCCGCGCTGGCCTTGCGCGGCATTGCCTTCGCGCAACTGGGCGATCTGCCACGGGCCAGGACGCTGCTGCGAAGCGCTGCCCGTGGGTTTGGTCCGCGGCAAGCGGTGGCG
>NZ_DIEJ01000103.1:0-61933 GCF_002418565.1 Achromobacter sp. UBA5777
CTGCCCCACCGCCGGACACGCCTGATGGCGTTGTCTGCCGTGTTCGCGCTGGCTGCCGCCGTGGCCGGCTGCGGCCGCGAGGAGGCGCCCGCCCCAGCGCCGCGTCCCGTGGTGGCCATGCCCGCGCAGGCGGACGAAGCCCTGCCCGCCTGGACGTTGCCCGGCGAAGTCCAGGCCCGCTACAGCACGCCGCTGTCGTTCCGCGTGGGCGGCAAGATCATCGAGCGCAAGGTGCGGTTGGGCGACACCGTCGCGCCCGGCCAGGTTCTGGCCAAGCTGGATCCGGCCGACGCGGCCAAGAACGCCGCCGCAGCGCGCGCATCGCTGTCCGCGGCGCAGCACCAGCTGGACTACGCGCGGCAGCAATTGGACCGTGACCGCGCCCAGGCACGTGAAAACCTGATTGCCGCGACGCAGCTTGAACAAACTCGCAACGCCTATGCCTCGGCGCTTGCGCAGCGGGACCAGGCCGCGCAGCAGGCGGCGCTGGCTGCCGACCAGCTCAACTACACCACCCTCACGGCCGACCACGCGGGCGTCATCACGGCCGAACAGGCCGACACCGGACAGAACGTGGCGGCGGGCACCCCGGTCTACCAACTGGCCTGGTCGGGCGACATCGACGCGCTGTGCGACGTGCCCGAAAGCGTGCTGGCGGGACTGGCGATCGGCCAACGCGCCAGCGTCACGCTGGGTTCGTTGCCCGGCCAGACCTTCACGGCGGTGCTGCGCGAGATCGCGCCGGCCGCCGATCCGCAGAGCCGCACCTACCGCGCCAAGCTCACGCTGGAGTCGCCCTCGCCCGAAGTCCGGCTGGGCATGACGGCCAACATCAGCTTCGACAACCGCTCCGCCAACGGGCAGACCACCTTTACCGTGCCGGCCACTGCCCTGTTCCATGAAGGCCGGGAACCCGCGGTGTGGATCGTCAAGCCCGACGCCGACACACTGGAACTGCGCCGCGTGCAGGTGCTTCGATACGACGCGCGCACCGTCACGCTGTCGCAAGGCCTGCAGGCCGGCGAGCGCGTGGTGTGGCAAGGCGTGCACACGGTGTCGGCGGGCGAAAAGGTGCGCCCGGTGCCGCCGCTGCATCCCGAGGACTTCGCGTCATGAGCGCCCCCGGCCAGGAAGGCGGCAAGGAAGCCAGTCAGAACGCCCACCGCCACGAGGAAGGCCGGTTCAACCTGTCGGCCTGGGCGCTGCGGCATCAGCCGCTGGTGATCTTCATCATCACGCTCGTCACGTTGTTCGGCGTGCTGTCGTATTCGCGCCTGGCGCAGTCCGAGGACCCGCCCTTCACCTTCCGCGTCATGGTGATCCAGACCCTGTGGCCCGGCGCCACCGCGCAGCAGGTGCAGGAGCAGGTCACCGACCGCATCGCCAAAAAGCTTCAGGAAACCGCCAACACGGACTTCCTGCGCAGCTACTCGCGGCCGGGCGAATCCCTGATCTTCTACACCATGAAGGACTCGGCGCCCGCCAGCACGGTGGCCGACCAGTGGTACCAGGTGCGCAAGAAGGTGGGGGACATGCGGGCCACGCTGCCGCAAGGCGTGCAGGGGCCGTTCTTCAATGACGAGTTCGGCGACGTCTACACCAACATCTACACCTTGCAGGGCGACGGCTTTCCGCCGGCGCAGTTGCACGACTATGCGGACAAGCTACGCACGGTGCTGCTGCGCGTGCCCGGCGTGGCCAAGGTGGATTACTTCGGGGACCAGCCCGAACACATTTACATCGAGATCACGAACACGCAGCTCACCCGGCTGGGCGTCTCGCCGCAACAGATCGCGCAGGCGATCAACAGCCAGAACGCCGTGCAGGGCGCGGGCACGCTGACCACGGCCGACGACCGCATCTTCGTGCGGCCTTCGGGACAGTTTCCCAACAGCCGGGCGCTGGCGGACACGCTGATCCGCGTGAACGACAAGTCGATCCGGCTGGGCGACATCGCCACCATTCATCGCGGCTATGACGATCCGCCCGCGCAGCAGATGCGGTTCAGCGGTGAAACCGTGCTGGGCATCGGCATCACCATGCAGCCGGGCCAGGACGTGGTGCGCCTGGGCAAGTCGCTGGACGCGAAGTTCAAGGAATTGCAGGCGCAACTGCCCGCAGGCCTCACGCTGAAGGAAGTCTCCAGCATGCCCACGGCCGTGTCGCATTCAGTCGACGAATTCCTGCGCTCCGTCGCGGAAGCCGTGGCGATCGTGCTGGCCGTGAGCCTGGTGTCGCTGGGCTTGCGCACGGGCATGGTGGTGGTGATTTCCATCCCCGTGGTGCTGGCCATCACGGCGCTGTTCATGGAGATGTTCGGCATCGGCCTGCACAAGGTGTCGCTGGGCACGCTGGTGCTGGCGCTGGGCCTGCTGGTGGACGACGCCATCATTGCGGTCGAGATGATGTCGGTGAAGCTGGAACAAGGCTGGAACCGCACACGCGCCGCCGCGTTCGCCTACACCAGCACGGCGTTTCCGATGCTGACGGGCACGCTGGTCACCGTGGCGGGCTTTCTGCCGATCGCGCTGGCCAAATCCGCCACGGGCGAATACACGCGCTCGATCTTCCAGGTGTCCGCCATTGCGCTGATCACCTCGTGGTTCGCGGCCGTGGTGCTGATTCCGTTGCTGGGCTACCGCCTCTTGTCCGAACGCAAGCGCGAGGCGCATCTGCCGCACGACCACGAACACGACATCTACAACACCCGCTTCTACCAGCGTCTGCGCGGCTGGGTGGCGTGGTGCGTGGACCGCCGCTTTCTGGTGCTGACCGGCACGGTAATTGTTTTTGCCGTGGCCATGGCGGGCTTCAAATTCGTGCCGCAGCAGTTCTTTCCGAGTTCGGACCGCAGCGAGCTGCTGGTCGACGTGCGGCTGCAGGAAGGCGCGTCCTTTGCCGCGACGCTGCGTCAGGTCGAACGCCTGGAGAAGGCGATCGAGGGCCGGCCCGAAATCGCGCATTCGGTCAGCTTTGTGGGCACGGGCGCCCCGCGCTTCTACCTGCCGCTGGACCAGCAATTGGCCACGCCCAACTTCGCCCAGCTCGTCATCACGACACACTCGGTGGAAGACCGCGAAAAGCTCGCGCAGTGGATGGAGCCGATGCTGCGCAGCGACTTCCCTGCGATCCGCAGCCGTCTGTCGCGGCTGGAGAACGGGCCGCCGGTGGGTTATCAGGTGCAGTTCCGCGTCAGCGGCGACAAGATCCCGGACGTGCGCGCGGTGGCCGAGAAGGTGGCCGCCGAAGTCCGCGCCGACAAACGTTCGGCCAACGTGCAGTTCGATTGGGACGAGCCTTCCGAGCGTTCGGTTCGCTTCGAAGTCGACCAGCAGAAGGCGCGCGAACTGGGCATCAGCTCCAGCGACATTTCCGACTTCCTGGCGATGACGCTATCGGGCTACACCGTGACGCAGTACCGCGAGCGCGACAAGCTCATCAACGTCAGCCTGCGCGCCCCGCGCGAAGAGCGGGTCGACCCCGCCCGCCTTGCCACGCTGGCAATGCCCACGGCGAACGGCCCCGTGCCGCTGGGCAGCATCGGCCAGGTGAAGTACGACCTGGAGTACGGCGTCATCTGGGAACGCGACCGCCAACCCACGATCACCGTCCAGGCCGACGTGATTGGCGGCGCACAAGGCATCGACGTCACGCGCGCCATCGACAAGAAGCTGGACACGCTGCGCGCCGAGCTGCCGGTCGGTTTCCGCATCGAAGTCGGCGGACCGGTGGAGGAAAGCGCCAAGGGCCAGACGTCCATCAATGCGCAGATGCCGCTGATGGCGGTGGCCGTGCTGACGCTGCTGATGGTGCAACTGCAAAGCTTCGCCCGCGTACTGATGGTGGTGCTGACCGCGCCGCTGGGTCTGATCGGCGTGGTGGCCGCCCTGCTGCTGTTCGGCAAGCCCTTCGGCTTTGTCGCGATGCTGGGCGTGATTGCCATGTTCGGCATCATCATGCGCAACTCGGTCATCCTGGTGGACCAGATCGATCAGGACATCAGCGCGGGCCATAAACGCGTGGACGCCATCGTCGGCGCCACGGTCCGGCGCTTCCGGCCGATCACGCTGACGGCGGCCGCCGCCGTGCTGGCACTGATTCCGCTGTTGCGCAGCAACTTCTTCGGCCCCATGGCGACGGCTCTGATGGGCGGCATCACCAGCGCCACGGTGCTGACGCTGTTCTTCCTGCCAGCCCTGTATGCCGCGTGGTTCCGCGTGAAGCACAACGAACGCGACGAACCCGAAGGCGTGCCGCCCGGCGCCAACGCGGGCGACACGGTGGAACGAGGAGCCTGACGATGCAATATTCCATCCCTTCCGCGTGCCTGCGATTTGCCGCGTTGCCCCTGGTGCTGGCGCTGGGCGCCTGCGCCTTCGCGCCGGACAGCAGACCGCCCGCGATGGCCGAACCCGCGCAGTACGGAGTCGAGGCCGCCCCTGCCGCCGGCGCCGCCGCGCAGGGCGTGGCGCAACGCTTCGAACGCGGCGCGCACCCGGTGCCGCAATGGTGGACGCGTTACCAGTCCGACGCGCTGAATGCGCTGGTGGAAGAAGGCCTGGCCAACAGTCCGGACCTGGCCGCCGCCGAACGCAATCTGGCCGGCGCGCGCGAGCAACTGCGCGGACAGGTCAATTCGTCGCTGCTGCCCACGGTGGATGCGGGCGTCAGCGCCACCCGCAACCGTGCGCTGACGATGCCCAACCTGCCGCAGCCCACCGCGCTCTTCAATGTCTTCACGGGACAGGTGCAGGCCAGCTACAACCTGGACCTCTTTGGCGCGGCGCGCTTTGCCAACACCTCGCTGGCCGAACAGGTGGCCCTGACGGAAAAGCAGGTGGTGCTGCTGCGGCAGGTCGCGCGCGATACGCAGCGCCGGTACGAACTGGGCGCCGCGTCGCAGAACGACGCGCTGGATGCGGATCAGGATGCCGCCACGCTGGAAGCATCGCTGCCCGGCCTGCGCGCGCGGTGGCATGCGACGCGTCACGCGCTGGCCGTGCTGCTGGGCCGCAGTCCCGACCAGGCGCCGCCGGATCTGGCCTTCAGCACGATCGCCGTGCCCGAAGCGGTGCCGGTGGTGGTGCCGTCGGAACTCCTGGCTTCCCGGCCGGACGTCCAGGTTGCCGAGGCGGCGCTGGTGGCGGCCGCGGCGGACGTGGGGCTGGCCACCGCGCAGCTCTTTCCGAGCCTGTCGCTGACGGCCTCCATGGGCAAGGGCGGGTTTGCGTGGGCGGATGCCTTGTCGGGCGCCGGTTCCATCTGGGCCATCGGCGCGTCGCTGACGCAGCCGATCTTCCACGGCGGGCAGTTGCTTGCCGAGCGTAGCGCCGCCAAGGCGCGTTACGAGGCCGCCGTGTTGCAGTACAAGCAGACCGTACTGACCGCGTTCCGCGACGTGGCCGACACGCTCTCACGGCTGGATGCCGGCGGGCAGGCGCTGGCATCAGCCGAAGCCTCGCGGCGCTCGGCGGAGCAGTCCTATCAGAACACGGCCAAGCGCGTTCGGCTGGGTGCGCTGGCGCCTTATACCCAGTACGCGTCCGAGCAGCATTACGTGGCGGCGCGCCTGCGAGAACTGGAATACGCCAACGCCCGCATGACGGAAACGGCGGCGTTGTTCCAGGCGATGGGCTCGCCAGCCAGCGCCGCGCCGCAGCGGTAGCGGTAGCAGTAGCAGTAGCAGTANNGTAGCAGTAGCAGTAGCAGTAGCAGTAGATGCCGGTAGCGGTAGCGTTACGCCACGGCCCTTTCGTCGTGGGGGCCTTCCGGGCGGCCCCGTTGCCCGGCCGCGCCCGCCTGCCCGGCGCGCCGGATCCCGCTGCCCGTCAGCCCTTCTTGAACAGGCGCTTGACGAGGCTGACCACGCCCAGCACCACCGCGCCGGCGACGATGCCAAACAAGGCATTGAGCAGTGTGGACACCAGCGCGTGAACGACGCCGCCTCCGCCGACCGCCGCAGCGGCGTGTTCGACGGCCGCATGCACCGGCGGGATGCCGTGGGTCAGGATGGCGCCGCCGACCATGAACATCGCGGCCGTGCCCACCACCGACAACGTCTTCATCAGGTAAGGCGCCGCGGCCACGATGCGCTCGCCCAGCCAGGCCAGCGCGCGCGAAGATTTCTGGCGGAGGTAAAGGCCCAGGTCATCCAGCTTGACGATGCCGGCAACCAGGCCGTAGACGCCCACCGTCATCCCGATGGCAATGATGGACAGCACTGCGACCTGCCGCGTGAAGTCGGCGCCGGCCACGGCGCCCAGGCTGATGACGATGATTTCCGCCGACAGGATGAAGTCGGTGCGCACCGCGCCTTTGATCTTGGTCTTTTCGAACGCCACCATGTCGACAGACTGGTTCTGCAGCGCCTCGGCGCGCGCGGCGTGGTGGCCTTCGGGGGATTCACCATGCGACAGGTACTTGTGCGCCAGTTTCTCGACGCCCTCGTAGCAGAGGAACGCGCCGCCCAGCATCAGCAGCGGCGTGATGGCCCAGGGCGCGAACGCGCTGATGAGCAGCGCCGCGGGCACCAGGATCAGCTTGTTGATGAAGGAGCCCTTGGCCACCGCCCAGACCACGGGAAGCTCACGGTTGACCGGCACGCCGCTGACCTGCTGGGCGTTGAGCGCCAGGTCGTCGCCCAGCACGCCCGCCGTTTTCTTGGCGGCCACCTTCGTCATGACGGAAACGTCATCCAGGATGGTGGCGATATCGTCGAACAACGCGAAGAAACTGCTTCCGGCCATCAAGAACCCCTGTCGCCCTGTAAGGTGTTCCGAGTGTACAGGCGGCGGTCGCCGGTTTCATGCAACGGAGATGGCGCTTTTCATTCCTTTTGTGTCCGGATCTGATGGCGCGGCGGGCGGCGAAACAGGTACGCTGGCGCACCGGTCTCTTCCCGATGTTGGAGCCTTCCATGCTTGCCTTGCGCCCCACCTGCGAACACTGCGACACGGCCCTGCCGCCGGACTCTCGGCTGGCCAGGATCTGCAGCTTTGAGTGCACCTTTTGCGCCGATTGCGTGGAAGAAGTGCTGGGCAACGTCTGCCCCAACTGCGGCGGCGGCTTAGCGCCCCGGCCGGTGCGCCCGGCCATGGACCGCAAGGGCGGCAACTTTCTGGGCACGTATCCTGCCAGCGCAGAACGCAAGCACCGGCCGGTAGACCGGGAAGCGCATGCCGCCTTGCGGCGCGCGCTTGAGGCCATTGCGCCGGAAGATCGCTGACGCCGGTAGGGCAGCCCAAACGCCGTGAGGCCGGCAAGCCCGCCGGAACCGGCTTCGGCGCCGGGCCGGTTGCTACATTGCTTCGATGCGCGGATAAAGATCGCGGTTTTCGCGCTGCATGCGCTCGTGGACGCGACGCAGCACGGTGTTGGCGTCGTCCCGGAAACCGCGCTCGTCCAGTTCAAGATTGCGCGCGTTGTTCCAGCGCTTGGCAAAGCCTTCATAGGCGGCGGCGATGGCGTCCATCTCTTCCTGGAACTCCCGCCCCTTGCGCGCCAGTTCGGCGTCCGCGCTGCGCGCCACGGCCGGGTACAGCGCCCGGTCCTCGACCGCCAGATGCAGCTTGATGGTGGCGCTCATGGCCACGATGCCCTGGGCGATTTCGGCCGCGTTGCGCGCCACGCCCGCCAGGGCCAGCTTGCGCAGCGCCGCGATGCCTTCCAGGATATCCACGTGCTGCTGCTTGAATTTGTCGATATTCATACGGACCTTCCCTGCTGATGCCGCGGGGCCGGCAGGCCCCGCCCTTCCTTGCCGCGCCCGTCAGGCCGGCGCGCGCGCGCCTGCGTTTTCAAAGAGGATGTTGTTCTCCAGGTGGATGTGCGCCATCAGGTCTTCCTTGAACTGCCGGATGCCCAGATACAGCGCGCGCCAGGTATTGCAGGCGGCACGCGGCAGCGTCACGTTGTTGGTCAACGCCATCAGGCGTTCGAGCGCGACGCCGTGGTCGTCGTGTTCCATGCGCATCACCATGATCGGCATGGTCGCCATGGCGCCGTGACCGCGAGCCAGCATGGGGAACAGCACCTGTTCCTCTTTCTGCATGTGGCTTTCCAGTTCCTGCTGCATGGTGCGCAGGTGGTCGGCCAGGCCGGTCGGGCAGTCGGGGCTGTCAGCATGCACCTGTTCCACCTTCAGGGCCAGGCGGATGAGTTCCGGAAACTGCTGGCGATGCACCTCGTGGTAGCGCGCCAGGATGTGGTCAACCAGTTCTGCCGGCGAAGCCAGCCCCCAGTCGGTTTCCTGTTGCGGATTCTGCGCCAGGGCCTCAAGACGGGCCTCGATCTGCGCAGGGTCCAGCGAACGCTGGGCCGCCGCCTCGGCCAGGCTCTTCTTGCCGCCACAGCAGAAGTCCAGATCGAACTCGTGAAACACCTGCGTGGCGCCGGGAATGCTGCGGGCCAACTGGCCCAGGGATTGCTCAACCATGCTCATCGCGTCTCTCCAAAGATCATTGCGGTGCCTCTCTACTTGCGAAAACCGTGCCAGGAAAAACTTGCGATTTATCAACCACCTGCGATTTATAGGGTAGATATCACCCTTCAACATGAGGGTTCTATTCACCTTGCAACGGTAGAATTCACCCCATGCAAAATCTCCTGCTTGCGGACCTGGTCGCCGACCTGCCGCCCGCTATCCGGCTTCAGCGTATGGTCTCCAGTCTTCGCACCCATTTCCGCTGCGGCGCGGTCGCGCTCCTGCAACTTGAAGAAGACCATCTGCGCCCCATCGCGGTCGACGGCCTGACCCAGGACGCGCTGGGCCGCCGCTTCGCCGTGCAGCAGCATCCGCGGCTGGCGGCCATCCTGGGTCGGCGCGGCGTCACCTGCTTTCATCACGACAGCACGCTGCCGGATCCCTACGATGGACTCATCAACGGCATGGCGGGCGAACCGCTGCCGGTGCACGACTGCATGGGCACCAGCCTGCACATTGAAGGCAAGACCTGGGGCGTGCTGACGCTGGACGCGCTGGAGGTCGGCACGTTCGACATGGAGGCGCAGGCCGACCTGCGCGATTACATCGTGCTGCTCGAGGCCGCGCTCCGCACCACCCGCCTGGAGGCCGAGATCCGCGCCCTGCGCGTGGCGCGCGGGCAGGCGCCGGCGGACAACGCCGCCCCGGCCAGCAGCGACATCCTGGGTCAAAGCGAATCCATCGGCCGGCTGCTGCACGAGATCGAAGTCGTGGCCGATTCAGAGCTTCCCATCCTGCTGCTGGGCGAGACCGGCGTGGGCAAGGAGCTGTTCGCGCATCGCGTGCACGGGTTGTCGCGCCGCCGCGACCGGCCGCTGGTGCATGTGAACTGCGCCGCACTCCCGGAATCCCTGGCCGAAAGCGAACTGTTCGGCCACGCGAAAGGCGCCTTTTCAGGCGCCGTCGCCGACCGCCCCGGCCGCTTCGAAGCCGCCAACGGCGGCACCCTGTTCCTGGACGAAGTCGGCGAACTGCCGCTGCTGGTGCAGGCCAAGCTGCTACGCACCCTGCAGAACGGCGAGATCCAGAGGCTTGGCGACGACCGCCCGCGCACCGTGGACGTACGCATCGTGGCGGCCACCAACCGCAGCCTGCGCGACCTGGTGCGCGCGGGCGACTTCCGCGCCGACCTCTATCACCGGCTGTCGGTCTATCCCATTCCCATCCCGCCCCTGCGCGACCGCGGCAACGACATTCTGCTGCTGGCCGGACGTTATCTGGAACTGAATCGCGCGCGGCTCGGTTTGCGCAGCCTGCGACTATCGCCCGAGGCCGAGGAAATGATGCGGCGCTACCGCTGGCCGGGCAACGTGCGCGAACTGGAACACGTCATCAGCCGCGCGGCCATCAAGGCCGTCAGCCACGGCGCCAGCCGCAATGAGATCGTCACGCTGGGGGCCAAGCTGCTGGATCTATCCGACGGCGACATGCCGGCGTCGCTGAAGGATGATGCGGCCGAGACGCCCGATGCCACCGCACCCGTGCAATCGCTGCGGGACGCGGTGGACGCCTGCCAGCGTCAGGTCATCCGGCGCGCGCTGGATGCGAACCAGGGCAATTGGGCGGTGGCCGCGCGGGCGTTGGACGTGGACCCCAGCAACCTGCACAAGCTGGCAAGGCGGCTGGGACTGAAGGCCTGAACCGCCGCGCTGCAACGACGCCGCCCGCGCCCGGTCAGGATCAGTACGTCGCGCGCACCGCCAGCATGACGCTGCGCGGCTCGCCGTAGTAGTTCGACCCGTAGGCCGCCCACATGCGCTGGTAGTAGACCTTGTCGAACAGGTTGTTCACCGTCAGCGTCGCATCCACATGCTTGTTGAATCGATAGCCCGCCTGCGCGGACACCGTGGTGTACGGGCGCTGCTCGAACTTCACCGGCCCGTTCAAGCGGTACATGCTGCTGACGCTGCGCACGCCCGCCCCAAGCGACCAGCCTTCCATGGGACCCGACGCGAACGAATACTTGGTCCACAAATTAAAGGTATGGCGCGGCGTGATGAAGACGTACTGCTGTGACTTCTGGTCTTCCGTGCCCTTGAGCGTCTTGGTCGTCGTGTAGGCGTACCCGGCCGTAATGTCCCAACCCGGCGCCGGGCTGCCGCTGATCTCCGCTTCAAAGCCCTGGTTGCGCATCTTGCCCGCGGCCATCGAGAACAGCGGATTGTCCGGATCGGTCATGGCGCGATTCTCGTCGTCCATGCGGAACAACGCGACGTGGCCGTTCAGGCGCTTGTCCAGGAATTCGCCCTTCAAACCGATCTCGAACTGCTTGCCCGTGCGGGCATCCAGCGGTTGCCCGTTGGCGTCGGTGACCGTCTGCGGCGAGAAGATGCTTGTGTAGCTGGTGTAGGCGGACAGCTGGTCGTTCAGGTCCACCACCAGCCCGAGGTACGGCGTGAACTTGCCGTTGATGCTGGTGTCGGTGTTGGTGAACTGATTGAAGTAGGCGTTGCGGTTGGCCGTCTTGTTGTTCCACCAGGTCAAGCGGCCGCCCGCGATGATCGTCGCGGCATCGGCCACGCGCAGGTTGGTGCGCGCATAGAGGCCGTACTGATGGGTCTTGCTGTCGTTGCCGTTGGTGAACTCGTAATCCGGCTTGGGGATGTCGTTGTCGGGATGGTAGAGATTGATGTCCGCCGTATCCCCGCCCCCGTACTGGAAGTTCTTGTGGACGTTGCGGTAGTCCGCGCCCACGATCAGCTCGTGCGTGCGCCCGAAGGCATCGAACGGCGTGGACACGAAGGCATCCAGGCCATAGGTTTTCCAGTTGCTGCGATACTTCCAGCTGACCAGGCACGTATCACCGGTCAACGGATCCACCGCGCAATCGGACCAACCGAATTCGCGGCTGGGCTCGTCCTGCTCGCGGTACAGGCCGCTGACTTTGATGCGTCCGCCGTTCGACAGGCGATGCTCCACGTCCGCGAAATACTCGGTGATTTCCTCCGTGATGTGGTTCCAGCTTGGGTCCAGGTTGGTCGAGCGGCGCACGTCGAGCAGACGGCCGTCGGTGTACGCAGGCAGGCCGAAGAAGGGACGGCCCTTGTACTGCTGATACGTGGCGCCCGCCGTCAGCGTCGTGTCCGGCGTCACATCAAAGCTCATCGTGCCGTAGAACAGCGGCTTGCGGGTGTAGACGCCGTCCACGAACGAGCGGCGGTCGTCGTAGGACGCCACCAGCCGGCCACGCAGCCGGCCGTCGCTGTCCAGCGGGCCGGTGATGTCCGCTTCGGTGTAATAGCGGTCCCACGATCCGGCCATGACCTGACCGCTAAACGCAAAATCCCGCTGCGCGCGCTTGCGCACCAGATTCACCGTGCCGCCCGGATCGCCCGCGCCCTGGAACAGGCCGGCCGGGCCGCGCAGCACTTCGATGCGGTCGTAGATGGCCAGGCCGAAGCCGGCCGAAAGATCGTTGCCGGTGCTGGCGGGCGTGTTGACGCCGTCCACCTGGATCGTGTCCAGCGCATAGCCGCGGGAATAGAAGTTGCCGTGATTGCCGCCCACGCTGCCGGCTTCGACCGTCACGCCCGTGACCGTGCGCATGGCGTCGTCCAGGTTCACGAGGTTCTGGTCGTCGAGCAACTGGCGCGTGACCACGGAAATGGATTGCGGGATTTCGCGCAGGCTTTGCACGTTCTTGCCGATGGTGACGGCGGGCGTGGTGTAGGAACCCGTGCCTTCGGTCGTGGCAAGGTCGCGGCCCGTCACGGTTACCGGCGCCAGCGTCGCGGCGTCGCTGCTGCTGCCGCCGTCCGACGGCGCGCGCACGATGAAGCCCGACCCGCTGGGCACGGCGACCAGACCGGAGCGCGCCAGCAGCCGGTCCAGCGCCGCTTGCGGCGTCAATCGGCCTGAGACGGCCGGCGCTTGCAGGCCGGCCACTGCCCCGGGGCTGAACAGGATCTGCACCTGCGTCTGACGGCCCAGGCTGACCAGCGAATCCGCCAGGTTGCCAGCCGCCAATTCAATGGCCTGCGCCTGGGCAGCTTGCGCATGGGCGGGACGGGACGCCAGGGCGCCGGCCGCAAGTACGGTCATCGACAATGCGCACAGCAGCGCGTAACGGCCAACGCTGGGCCGGCAATGGAAATGGCGAGACGCCATGGTCTATCCCCACGAAAAGAAGTGAACTTTCACAGGGGAAGACGCACGAGCGGCCAGAACCCGAACGTGTTGGGAAAAATAATTATTCGCATGCCCGAATCGGCGGGGAGACTAGCGGCTGGCGACCACCGCCGTGCCGTCGGGCCGGCGATTCAGCGTCACGGGCAGCAGGCTGGGCAGCACATCCAGGAACGCCTCGGGTTGGCGCAGGTCCAGCGTGCCAGACAGCCGCAGACCGCCGGCGCGGGCATCCGCGACCAGCACGGGCGCCTCGCGGTGCAGCGCCATGTACGCGGCCAGCTGCTGCACGGTCATGTCATGTACCACCACCACGCCGTCCTGCCAGGCGCCGATCTCGGTCAGCGGCACGCGCTGCTCGCGCACCTGCCGCCCGGGGCCGCGCGCAAGCCGGACCGTGTCGCCCGCCTGCAGCCGCCGGACGACGGGCGCCTGCGCATCGCCGGAATCCAGCAGCACGACGCCGCTGCGCACGCCCACCTGCAAGGTGTCGGGCAGGAGCAGCACGTTGAACTCGGTGCCGATATCGCGCAGCTGGGCGCCGCCCGCCTCCACGATCAGCGGACGCCGGTCGGCTGCCGCGTCAATGAAGACTTCGCCGCCTTCGATATTGATGCGCCGCTCGGCCAGCGTGTATTTCACGGTGACGCGGGTGCCGCCGTTGGCGTGCACTTGCGTGCCGTCGGGAAGATCGACGCTGCGGGTCTGCGTCGCGGAGTTGGCCAGTGTCGTGTAGCTGACCGGCAGGTATTGGTACGCCGCAGCGACGGTCAGCGCCAGGGCCGCGGCAACGCATCCCCATTTCAGGTAGGCGGCAAGTCGCGGACGCGGCGCGGGCGCCTGCGCGGCCACCCGGGGTGCGGGACGCGGCAGCGCCGCCATGTCGTCCCAGACCTGGTCCAGGCGTTCATATTCCTGGCGATTTAGCGGCGACTCGGCCAGCCATGCCTGAAAGTCGCGCTCAGCGAAGGCATCGAGCGCGCCCTCGCGACGGCGCAAGAACCATGCGCTGGCGGCAGCTTCGGTAGCGGATAAAGGTTGGGATGGGTTCATCAGGCTTCGCCCTGGACGCGACGCTTGCAATGCGCCAGAGCCAACTGCAGGTGCTTTTCCACCGCGCGGACCGAAATGCCCATGCGGATGGCGATCTCCTCGCAGCGCAGCTCATCATACCGATAAAGCAAAAACGCTTCGCGCTGACGCGCCGGCATGTCGTCGATGGCCATCTGTAATAAGCGCAGGCGCTGGTTGGCGTCGGCGCGCGCCTCGGGTTGCAGGCCCGAGTGCGCAGCCAGGCTGTCCGCGGGCGGCTCGAACGCCTGATCGTCCAGGCTGGCCACTACATGCTCGCCGCGCACGCCCTCGCGCCGCCAATGGTCGCGCAGCAGATTGCGGGCGATCTCATACAGGTACGCGCGTGGCTTTTCCAGCTGTTCGCCGCTCTTGCTTGCCGCGAGCCATTTGGCGAAAGTCTCCTGCGCCAGATCCTGCGCGGTGTCCGGCGAACGCTTGAGCTGCCGGTTCAGAAAGCCGACCAGCTCGGCGTTCCACGCCTTGTATGCCTCGGCCACCACGCCGAAGAACCGCTCCCCCATGATGCCCCTAAGGAAATTTCCGGCGCACGGCCACAGCGAGCCGGCGCGCATCCAGGGCGTGATATTAGATGTTAATGATTCCTATTGCAGCTATTTTGTACCGCAGCCTCGCCCAGCGTGGCCCCCCAGCAACGTGCACGACCGAACTTGCACGGCCGCTGGGAAGGCAGACCTGGCGCACACGTCTACATCGCGTAGCGCACGGTCAGCATGGCGTTGCGAGGCGCGCCGTAGATGTTGTAGAAGATGCCGTAACCCGGGGTGCGCAGGTATTCGCGGTTGAACAGGTTGTTCACCGACAGCGCGGCGTCCCAGTTCTTGTTGATCTGATAGCCCACGCGCGCGGATACCGTCATGTATCCGCCCTGCCGCATGGACGACGTGTACACGTCGCTTTGCGCCTGGACGCCGGTGCCCAGGCGCCACCCCACCAGCGCGCCCCCGAAATCGTCGCGGCCGAAGCGGTATTGCGTCCAAAGCTTGAACAGGTGCTTGGGCAGCACGTCGGCAGCGAAACGTTGGCCCACGTTGGCCGGGTTCGAGTCCTGAAGGTACTTGGCATTGGTGTAGGTGTAGCCCGCCGAGATATCCCAGCCCGGCGCCGGACTGCCGCTGACCTCCGCCTCCCAGCCCTGGCTCTGCACCTTGCCGGCGGGCCGGTAGCACGTGCCGTTCACCGTGCCATCGCAACCGATGTGCGCTTCGTCCGTCATGGCGCGGTTCTGGTCGCGGATGCGGAACACCGCCAGCGACGCATTCAGGCGGCCGTCGAAGAACTCGCCCTTGATGCCCACCTCGGTCTGCCAGCCCACGCGGGGCTTGAGCGTCTGGCCGGTGTAGTCCTTCTGCGTCTGCGGCACGAAGATGTCGGCGTAGCTGGCGTAGAGGGACACCTGTTTGCTCACATCCCACACCACGCCGCCGAAAGGCGTGAACTCGCTGCTGACATCGGCCGCGCTGCGCGTATAGTCGGACGCCACCGGCGACACGTCGCGGCTCTTCTCGGAATAGTCGGTCCACCGTCCGCCCAGGACCAGGGTCAAGGGGTCGGCAAGCTTGAAGCGGCCCGTCGCGTACAAGCCCGACTGCGTCGTGATGGAGTTGCTCTTGTTGATGACGGGCTGATCGTAAATGGCGCCAAAATCGTGGTCGTGTAGCGGATCCCAGTCGGCCAGTGTCGCGAACCGGCTGCCCGTCGTGGAGTCGTAACGCGCGTAGTTGTAGCCCAACGTCAAGGTGTGCTCACGGCCCAGCATGCGGACAGGGCCGGATACGTGAATGTCGCCCTGGTCCCACTTGAAGTCGTTTGCGATGCGCCCGACGCTCATGCCGCTGCGTCCCGTCTCGACGTCCAGCGGCGCGGTGACGAAGGCGGAGTAGCCGCGGTAGCGCGTGTCGCGGTGCAGGTAGGCCGCCTTCAGCTCCCAACCGCCCCCAAAGCGATGCGTCAGATCAGCGCCCAGGTCATAGGTGTCCATGTTGGACATCTTGCTGGGCCCGACATAATCGTCGCGCGCAGGCAGGCTGTCGTCCGCGTACAGCGGCAGGCCATTGAAATTGCGGAAGCGGCGCTGGTTGTACGCGGCGGTGAGTCCAAGCGTGGTGTTTGGCGTGAAGTCGTACTCCAGCACGCCGTAGAGCGTCGTGGGCTCCGAACGGCCGTAGTCATAGAACTTGTCTTCGGCCTCGTAGGCGCCCACCAGCCGGCCGCGCAGCGTGCCCGCGCCGTTCAGGGCGCCGCCGCCATCGGCCTCGATCCGGCGATGGTTCCAGGACCCCACCGACGCGGACGCCGAAAAATGCGTCATGTCGAACGGGCGCTTGCGCACGTAGTTGACGATGCCGCCCGGCTCGCCGGTGCCGGTCAACAGGCCAGACGGTCCGCGCAGGATCTCCACGCGGTCATAAATGGCCAGGTCCATGTGCGGGCTGTAGTCCTGCTGCGGCAGGCCGTCGTACTGGGTGCTTGTGCCGAATCCGCGCGCGCTGAATTTCTCGGTGCCTTCGTAGTCCGAAGGCGTCATGCCGGTCACGTAGCTCAACGCCTCGGCCACCGTGGTCAGGCCCTGGTCGTCCATCTGCTGGCGCGTCATCACGGACACCGATTGTGGAATCTCGCGCAGCGACTGGGCGCCCTTGGTCAGGGTGACCGCCCTGGCCGCATACGAACCTGATCCCTCGGTCGTAGCGCTGCGCACGCCGCTGCCATCCACACGGACGGCATCCAACGTGGTCACGCCGTCGCGGCCCGGCGGCGCGGGCACCAGCACGTAGCCGACCGCCGTCTTGCTGGCGCGATAGCCCGTGCCCTGCAGCAGCGCATCAAAGCCTTCGTTCACCCCATAACTTCCGCGCAGCCCCTGCGTGCTGATCCCGTCCAGGGCGCGCACGTCCAGCACGATCTCGGCGCCGGACTGCTGGGCATAACGGCTGAGCGCAGGGGCCAGTGGCCCTGCGGGAATGTCGTACGCCATCGCCGCCGCGGGTGCAGATTGCGCATGCACGGCAGGCGGTTCCAGCACTGCCAGCGCGGCGGCGATGGCCAGCGGCAGATGCCGTGCAAGGGGAAGGCGGCGGATGCGGCCGGAGGGATACGCGTTGGCGCGCGGCGCGCCACGGCGAGGGAATGCCATGTCTTCGAGTCCTGTTCGGGTGTTCTCTTTCCTTGACGAGCGAGAATCCGGAACTGGAACCGCCAACACCGATATTTCTTGAAGTGAGGTCAGGGCGCCGCCGGCAGGTCCACGCGCACGAGGTAGGGCGTATAGGTGCGGATGCGCAGGCCGGGCAGGTTCGCAGCCAGCAACTGCAGGGCGCGATCGGTGTCGTCCAGCGGCAGCACCGCCGAAATGCGCAGGTGCCCAATGGCGGCGGCTTCGTACTGGATGTGACCGGTGCGGTGCCGGTTCAGCGTGTCCAGCACCTCGGCCAGCGGCCGGTCCTCAACGAATAGCCGATGCTGCGCCCAGGCATCCTCGACGCTGCGCGGATCGATCGGCGTGACGGGCCCCAGGCCATCGCCGCGGATGCGCACGGACTGGCCGGCCTCGATCAGCGCCGATTCCGCGCTGCGCGTCCGGCGCTGGTCGGCGGTCTGCACCGTCACTTTGGATTCCAGCACCCGCAGCACCGTCGAATCCTCCTCGCGGCTGACCACGAAGCGCGTCCCCACCGCCCGCATCGCCCCATCGCGCGTCTCGATCACGAAGGGGCGGGCCGCGTCCTTGGCCACGTCGACCAGAATTTCGCCCTGCAACAATTCGACCGTACGGCGAGCGGCGTCGTAGCGCAGATTGACGGCACTGGCGCTGTTCAAGGTGATGCGCGTGCCGTCCGCCAGCGTCTGGGTCTTCCACTGCCCCGTTCCCGCGCGTACGTCTGCCATCAAATAGGACGGCGGGTAGGCTTGAAGCGCCAGCCAGGCGGTCACGGCCAGCGTGCACGCCAATGCCAGCGCTGCCACATAGGTTTTGACGCGGCGGCGCTTGCCATGCATGGCCAGCACCGCCGCCACCGCGGCATTGCCCGCGCCGCCCGTACCCGTGCTGCGAACGTCGCTCACTTGTCCCAACAGCCGTTCCATCCCGGCCGCCGCGGCGGCGTGGCGAGGATCCGCACGCTTCCATGCCTCGAACTGCGCACGCGCACGCTCGCGCTCGATACCGTCGTCGGCCGACAACGCCACGATCCATTGCGCCGCTTGAGCGGCCAGCGCGTCATTGTCGGCGACGGTTGCGGACATCTGTGGCCTTCCGTTTCAGGCGAGCAGCCGGCCGCAGTGCAGCAGGACCTGCACCAGATACTTCTGCACCATCTTCGTGGACACGCCCAGATGCGCAGCCACCGCGGCATGGGTCTGCCCGTCCAGGTAGTGCAGCAGAAAGGCCGCGCGCGCCTTGGCGGACACGCCTTCCAGCACCTGGCAGATCTGGTCCAGCGCCTGCACGGCGATCAGCAATTGCTCGGGGGAAGGATATTGCGGCAGGTCCTCGGCCATCAGCTCGAGTTCGGCCAGGTAGGCGCGTTCAAGTTGCTCACGGCGAGCGCGGTCGATCAGCAATCGTTTCGCGGTCGTGGTCAGGTAGGCGCGCGGCTCGTTGATCTGCAGGCGCTGTCCCAACAGGACATTGCGCGATGCGAGGAGGCGTTCGAACGTGTCTTGCGCGACGTCCGCGGCATTGTGCGCACAACCCATGCGTTTGCGCAGCCAGCCAAACAGCCAGGAATGATGGTCGCGGTACAGCGTGTGCAACTGCTGCTGTACACCCGATTCTGCGGCCAACACTCCTCCCGGCGATCAAATCTAAATGAGAATTTTTCCGAAATTTAAACCAAAAGAATGGCGCGCGCAAACCGCCGGCAATCGTTCAAAAAGCAAAAGGGCCGCCCCGCGTAACGCGGGGCGGCCCTGTTCGGCTATTGCACGTGCATGGGCAAAGCGATTCGCGCTGCCCGGCTGCGCGCATCGCGCCGTCAATCTGCCCGGGAATGCGAATCCACCATCAAGCGTCCATGCGTGATCGCCGCATCGACCGCCATGCCGGGCGTGGCGACGAACCCGCCGGCGTCGAAAAGCGGCACGGCATGCGGCTCGCCGAGCCGGTCCCGATCACCCGCCAATTCCACGGCGACGGTTGCGGTAAAGGCGGGCCGGCGCGCGTTGCCGATCGCAACCCGCGACACACTTGCCGTGAGCCGGTAGCCCTTGTAGACCATATTGTTATGAAACATGGGACCTCCAATGTCCGACCGAAAGGCCTCGCGGCCGCCGATCACAATGCGCGGATCTGCGTCGCGTGAGGGCCCTTGGCGCCTTGCGCGGTCACATAGCTGACACGCTGGTTTTCAACGAGCACCTTGTGGCCGTCGCTGACGATCTCCGAGAAATGCGCGAACAGATCCTTGCCGCCATCCTCGGGCATGATGAAGCCAAAACCCTTGGCATCGTTGAACCACTTCACAATTCCGGTTTCCATTGACGCTTTCCTTTGAATGCGGGCAAACCCGCGAAATGAGGCCAGTCAAGGAAAGGATCGCGAACAATGAGGCGCCCCACGAAGGGTGCAAGACCGGACGAAAATCACGATGCTCGAAAAGACTCGAAGCCACTATGGGCGGCGCGCAGGGCGAAGTCAACGCGCTTTGTGCTTAATGAGTAACCAATCAACTCAGCACGCAGGCCGGCCGCCTAAAGCGCGTATGCTGGCCGCGTGGTGCTTGAACGCGCGTCGCCTCGACGTATCGCCATATGAGGAAAAACCCGTGGTCATTCAGCGCCAGCCCCTGCCGCCAGCCCCCCGCCCGATCGATTTTCCCGCGATAGCGGCGGGCGTTGCGTGAGCGCTTTCGGAAGATCCATCGCCCGATTCGCAGCGCGTGCATCAAGCGCCTTCCTTCGAAGCCACCGCCGTCCGGCGGACATGGCGTCATCCGGCGCGGTCCCGGGTTCGTCCCCGGGAGCGACCCGGGTCGCGACACCTATCCCAGTCACGCTGCCATCTCGTCGCCCTGGCGCATTTACCGCATCTATGCCCGCCCAGGCCATCTGCTATTGCGCAACGAGCAAGGCCACATCCTGAATCTGGGTGTGATGAAAGGCGCCGAACCCAATCTGCGTTACCGGCTGTTCGCGCGCGATCTGCAGGGCCGGGGATTCGCCACGCGCACGCAATTGCTGGATGACATTGCGCGGCGCATCGAAGCGGGTGAAGTCAGCCAGGAATTGCAGACCCTGCCCGCTTGGGACAGGCCGCTTGGCGCGGATCTGGATCGCGGCACACATACGGACGTGTCGACGAAGCGGGCACGCTAGCGCGGGCCCGGCACAGATCGCCCCTGGGTCTGGCCCCGGCCTACGTCACTGGTCCGCGGCAGACGGCGCCATCGGATATCCTCCCGGCTCGATCAATTCTGGACCAGCCGATGAAAACCGCCACCGAGATTCTTGACGCCTATGAGCGCCTGGGCTGGAAGAGCAACGACCCCATGGCGCAAATGCTGCAATTGCGGCGGGATGCGCCCGCCGCATTGGACGATCTGGTCCTGCAGGCGCTGGACAGGCCGATCAAGCACGCCACCTTCGTCGACGCCGCGCTGGACCTGATGGACGACGCGGCCTACGTGGCCACGGTTGGCGAAGTCTGGCGGCGCGGCGCGGATTCCGAACTGGCGCGCGCGATCCTGGATTCCGCAGCGGTCCAGCACCCTGAAGTCTTTGCCCCAGACTGGGAGCGGCTGCTGACTGCCGTGCAAGACGACGACGGCGGTCCGGAATACGCGGCCGATCACGCATGGCGCGCCCTTGACGACGCCACGCTGCACGATTGGCTGCACCGGCTGGACGACGACCTCGCCGAAGGCAGTCCAGGCCGCGCGCGCGCCGTCGCATTGCTGCGGTCGCGCCGGCCGCAGACGGTGTACGCCGCCTGGCGTCGCCTGTTCCCAGACGACGGCCACCCCGATGCCGCATCGTACTTGCAGCAAACGGGCTTCGCGGAACACGAAGGGAGCTTGCGCGCGTTGCACGGCGAACAGCCGCTGCACATCGGCTTAAGCGCTGCGCAAAGAAAATCCATGCTGGCGCAACAGCCGGCATGGCGGCGCGAGGTGCAGCGCGCGCATCCCACCTGGAAACCCGAATCAACGGCCTGCGTGCAAGCGCGCATGGGCGGCGCGTCGGCAAGCCGCTGCGGCCTGTGCCACGGACCTTTGCACCGGCTGCTGGCGATTCCGGATGCCGCCGCAGCGGGCATCGATAGTCACAGCGCCATTGAATTCGCGACCTGCCTGTCATGCCAGGGTTGGGAAACGGACGGCGCCCTTTTCTTTCGCCACGCCGAGGACGGCGCGCCGCTTATGCACCCCCGCCAGCAACGCGACGCCCCCTTGACGCCGGACTCCATCGCGAGTCCGCTGCTGGAAGCCGATGTGACGCTGTTCAAGGCGCCGGCGCGCTGGCATTGGCAAGACTGGGGCGAGTCCAATGGCCGCCAGAACCTCAGCCGGGTCGGCGGCGCCCCGAGCTGGGTGCAATCGGCCGACTACCCGGCGTGTCCCGACTGCGGCGAGGACATGCCCCTTGCCATGCAGCTGGACTCCGGCCTGCCGCAAGAGGACGGCGGTGAATGGTTGTGGGGCAGCGGCGGCTGCAACTACACCTTCTGGTGCGCCGCCTGCCGCGTCAGCGGGCACCTCTGGCAGTGCACCTGACGCGCGTTGGGCAATTGCGTTCAGCAATAGGGCCGTCAGCCCTTGGGCATTTCGCGCTTCAAGCAGGCATTGACCACATCGGTCACGCCCTTGCTCAGCCTGTCGCTGTCCGGCGTGGCGCTCTTGGTCGCAAGCAGCTGGTCCAGCTGCTTGAATTCCTCGAAGGGCACGGATTTCTGCAAGCCGTCGACCATGCAATTGCAATAACTGGCGGCCTTTGCGTCGACTTCCGGCGACGCCTGAACCCGCGATTTAAAGCCGGCGACGCACGAGCTGTAGGTCTCGCGCTGGACCTCGGGCGGATAGGCTTCTTTCTTGCCGCACGCGGCAAGCGCCGCCAGCGACAGCAGCCCCACGCCCGCCGCAACCCGCAATGACGTTCCAGCCATGAACCCCGCTCCTGATGAATTGAAAGCGGACCATTGTGGCACAGCCGAAAACCGCCGTTGCGCCCCAGTCGCCGTGCTCAGCGCATGCCCGCTGCGCAATCCAGGATGGCGCGCCGAAATTCATGCATCAGCGGCGACCAGGCGGTCCCCTGCCGGGAAATCAGCGCAATGGCGCGCGGCAGCGGCCGACCTAGCGCCACCGGCAGCGCGACGACGTCCGCCTCAGTCTCCAACGCGCTTTGCGGCAACAGCGCCAGCAGATCCGTCTGCGCCAGCAGTTCCAGCGTGCCCTTGGAAAAGTGCTCGACCTCCAGGGCCACGGCGGGCAACGGCAGGTTGCTTTCCGCGTACCGCGCATCCAGGGCCTTGCGGGCAATCGAGGAAGGCTTGGGCAGGATCCACCGCAGGTCCGCCAGATCTCGCAATGCCAGTTTGCGGCGCGTGGCCAGCGGATGGTGGCGGCTGGCCGCCACGCAAAGGCGGTCTTCCATGATCGGTTCATGGTGCAGGGTCGAAGGCACGTCCGCATAGATGGGCGTCACGGCCAGGTCCAGCTTGCCGCTGGCGACCTGCTCATTCAGGTCATCCGATAACCCCTGCGTCAATTGCACCCGCAGCGCCGGCCGGCGCGGCAGCAGGTGCCGCATCGCGGGCATCGCCACGCTGTCGACGGTCGCGCCCGTTACCCCCACGCGCAGCAAACCCGCCTGGCCCACCCGCAATTCCGCGGCGTGGCGCATGGCGTCCCGGTACTCGGCCCAAAGCCGTTTGGCATGCTCTAGGAACACCAGCCCGGCGGACGTCAGGCGCAGCCCACGGCCGCTGCGGTCCAGCAACGCCAGCCCCGTATCGGCCTCCAGCCGCTGCAGCGATTTCGACAATGCCGGCTGGCTGACGCCGAACGACGCCGCGGCGCGTTCCAGGTTGCCGTACTCGACGGCGGCGAGGAAATACTCAATATCCCGCAGCGACAGATTCATAACCAAAGTTCATTCATTTACGTACTTTCGGGAATATAACGGCGACCTTGCCCTCCTAGAATCCTGGGATCAACCCGAGCATTCACCGAGGCGAGAGCACAATGGAACACAAGCCGAACATCGTCTTGATCGTGGCCGACAATCTGGGATGGGGAGAACTTGGCTGTTATGGCGGCGGCGCCCTGCGCGGCGCGCCGACGCCAAACATCGACCGCCTGGCCACCGAGGGCCTGCTGCTGCAGAACTTCAACGTGGAAAGCGACTGCGTGCCCACGCGCTCGGCGCTGATGAGCGGGCGTCACCCCATCCGGACGGGCTGCCTGCAATCCGTGCCGCCCGGCCTGCCGCAAGGGCTTGCGCGCGACGAGATCACGCTGGCGCAACAACTGTCGGGCCAGGGCTACGCCACCGCGCATTTCGGCAAATGGCATCTGGGCGACATCCCCGGCCGCTATCCCAGCGACCGGGGTTTTGACGAGTGGTACGGCATCCCGCGCACCACCGACGAAAGCCAGTTCACGTCGTCGATCGGCTTCGATCCCACGGTGGCGGACATTCCGCACATCATGCAAGGCGAAGCCGGCGGGCCGTCGGAGAACGTCAAGGTCTACGATCTGGACACGCGGCGCGGCATCGACGCCGAACTGGTGGACCGGTCCATCGGATTCATGCGCAAGCATGCCGAGGCGGCGCGCCCGTTCTTCCTGTATCTGCCGCTGGTGCATCTGCACTTTCCCACCCTGCCGCACCCCGACTTTGCCGGGCGCACGGGCGCGGGCGACTTCGCGGACTCCATGGTCGAAATGGACCATCGCGTCGGCCAGATCGTGCAGGCCGTGGACGCACTGAACCTGCGCGAGGACACCGTGTTCATCTTCTGCAGCGACAACGGCCCCGAATACCGCAAGCCTTATCGCGGCACCGCAGGGCCCTGGAGCGGCACCTACCATACCGCCATGGAAGGTAGCCTGCGCGTGCCCTTCATCATCCGCTGGCCGGGCCGCGTGCAGCCGGGTCAGGTGTCCAACGAGATGGTCCACGTGACCGATCTGTACACGACGCTGTCCCGCATTGGCGGCGCAGATATTCCGCAGGACCGGCCCATCGACGGCATCGACCAGACCGACTTCTTTACCGGAGCCAGCCCGAAATCCCTGCGCGAGGGATTCCTGTTCTACATCAAGGGCGACCTGCGCGCCGTGAAATGGCGCGACTGGAAGCTGCACTTCTACTGGGAGCCCGAAGTCAACGAGGGCAAGGGCAAACTGGAATCCCCGTATCTGTTCAATCTGCTACAGGACCCCAAGGAGGAGAGCGACATTCTCATCTTCAACACGTGGGTGCTCGGCCCCATCCTGAAAATGGTGCAGGCGTTCAACCAGTCGTGCGCCGAGCATCCGAACACGCCGCCCGGCAAGCGTGATCCCGGCTGAGCGCAAGACGAATCACCGATAGCAGAGATCAAGGGGAAAACATGAAATTCGCTATCCAATGCTGCGCGATGCTTCTGAGCATCGCCCTGCCCGCCTCGGCCGCCACCGCGGCCGACGGTAATTCTCAATGGCCGGCCAAACAGATCACGTGGGTGGTGGGCTTCGTGCCCGGCGGCACGGCGGACGTACTGACGCGCATCGCGGCGCAGGAGCTGGCGCGCCAGACCGGCCTGAACGTCATCGTGGAGAACCGTCCCGGGGCCTCGGGTGCGATCGCGCTTCAACTGGTCGCGCGCAGCAAGGCCGCCGACGGCTATCTGCTCACCGTGCCAGGACCCCTCATCTACCCGACGCCGCAACCCGACATCGGCCGCGAGCTGGCCCCCGTAATGCTGATGGCGCAAGGCCCCATGGTGATCGTCGGCCCCGCTCGCGGCGCCAAGAACAGCCTGCAGGACGTGCTGGCCGATGCCCGCCGCCAACCTGAAGCCTGGAGCTATGGCAGCTCGGGCAACGGCACCTCGCAGAATCTGGCGGGCGAGTTGCTGAACCAATACGCCGGCACCCGCATCGTGCATGTGCCCTACAAGGGCGGCGGCCAGGCGGTGGCCGACGTTGCCGGCGGACAGATTCCGCTGGCCATCCTGGGATCCGCGCCGGTCATGCCGCAGATCAAGTCCGGCGCACTGAAGGCTTACGCCGTGACGACGCCCTATCGCCTGGACAGCCTGCCCGACGTGCCGACGGTGGAAGAATCAGGGTTCAAGGGCTACGCCGCGACGCAATGGTTTTCGGTGGCGGCCAGCAATGCCATCACCAGCGAACAGCTTGAACCCATCAACGCCGCGCTGCGCGCCGCCGTCGCCACGCCCGCGTTCAAGGCGGCGGTCGACAACGCAGGCATGCTGGCCGGCGGCGGGTCGCGGGAAGACCTGCTGAAATTCATCCAGGCGGACAACGCCAAATGGAAGGCCCTGATCGACAGCGGCGCGGTGAAGCTGGCGAACTGAGCGGCGTGGCGCCTGAATGCGCTAAGGTGTTGGCCTACCACAATCCGCAGCGCTTCAACCTTATCCGCCGCTCACCATGACGCCACCTCTTTCCTCCGCCCACCCCGTCGCCATCGATCCTGATCAGGTGGGCGAATACCCCGCCATGACCAAATCGGGCGGCGGCTATTTCTACGACGACGTCCTGGAATATCGCGTGTGGGTGCACCCGCATGCGGGCGGCGAAGACCTGCATGAGGGCGACGATTACTACTACGCCTTTGACACCTTCGAAGACGCCGCGGCGTTTTCGCAAGACACGCCGGGCGCGGAACGACCATTGGTGTTGGTGCGGCAGTTGGAGTCCATCAACGAGCCTACGCCGGGCGTCTTTGAACACCACACCGCAGAACGCATCACCGAATGGCGCGTGGAATGGCTGGCCGACAGCAAGCGCACCGCGACCTCCATCGCCGACTTCCTGAAAAGCCGCAGCGTCTGACCTGCGCGGGCCTGACGCCTCGGCATCAGCTCATGTACACGCCACCGTTGATGGCGTAGTTGGCGCCGGTGACAAACGCGGCCTCGTCAGACGCCAGCCACACGCACAGCCCGGCCAGATCCTGCGCCGTGCCCAGCCTGCCCACCGGCACGCTTTCGACGATGCGGTCCAGCAGCGCGGGCGGGAAGGCGCGGACCGTGTCGTCGGCGATGAAGCCCGGCGACACCAGGTTCACCGTCACGCCGCGCGCCGCGACTTCCTGCGCGAGCGAGCGCGTGAAGCCGATAACCGCGCCCTTGGCGGTCGCGAAGTTGATCTGGCCGATCTGGCCTTTCTCGGCGGCCACCGACCCGATGTTGATGATCCGCCCCCAGCCGCGGTCCGCCATGCTGTCGACGACCTGCTTGGTGCTGTTGAAGAGCGTGTCCAGGTTGCTGCGCAGAACCGCCGACCAGTCGGCGTGGCTCATCTGCCGAAAGCGCATGTCCAGCATGGAGCCGGCGTTGTTGACCAGCACGTCGATCTGGCCGACCTCGCGCCGAACCTTGGCAAATGCCGCCTCGGTCGATGCCCAGTCGGTGGCGTCGCCTTCCGAGGCAATGAAGTCGTAACCCAGCGACTTCTGTTCCTTCAGCCAGTGATCCTTGCGGGACGAGCGCGGACCGCAGCCGGCGACCACGCGATGGCCGGCGCGATGCAGCGCCTGGCAGATGGCGGTGCCGGTGTGGCCCATGCCGCTGGTGACGTAAGCGATGCGCAAAGCCATGGTGCTTCCTTTCAAAGTCGTGCGGCAGGCGCCGCGGGGAATCAGGCGGCCGCGCCCACCAGGGGGAACAGGCCGAACGCCAGGGCGGCCGCCAGCATCACCATGCAGACCATCGTGGCCCACTTCAGCGCATAGCGCTGGTGGTCGCCGAACTCCACGCCGGCCAGGCCGACGAGCAGGTACGTGGACGGCACGAGCGGGCTGAGCAGGTGAACCGGCTGACCGATCAGCGAGGCGCGCGCCATCTCGACGGGCGTGATTCCGTAGCCTTGCGCGGCTTCGCTCAGGATCGGCAGCACGCCGAAGTAGAAGGCATCGTTCGACATGAAGAACGTGAACGGCAGGCTGACCAGCGCCGTGATGCCCGCCAGATACGGTCCCAGCGCGTCGGGAATGACGGCGAGCAGGCTGCGCGACATGGCTTCGACCATGCCCGTGCCCGACAGGATGCCGGTGAAGATGCCCGCCGCGAAGATCAGCGACACCACCGACAGCACGTTGCCGGCATGCTGCGCCACGCGGCGGCGCTGCTCGGCCAGGTTCGGGTAGTTGATGATCAGCGCAATCGCGAAGGCGATCATGAACAGCACGGGCAGCGGCAGCACGCCCAGCACCAGGCTCACCATCAGCGCCAGCGTCAGGCCGGCGTTCACCCACAGCAGCTTGGGACGGCGCAGGTCATGGTCGACCTCGATCTCGGGCAGATTCTTCGGACCATCTTCGTCGTAGCCGGCATGCAGCGACGCGCCCTCCGGCAGCGCCAGCACACCCAGGCGGCGGCGCTCGCGCAGGCCCAGGAAGAACGCCAGGATCAGGATCGCCACGATGGACACGCCCATCACCGGCACCAGCGGCACGAAGATGTCGCCCGCGTCCACGTGCAGGGCGCTGGCGGCGCGCGCGGTCGGTCCGCCCCATGGCGTCAGGTTCATGACGCCGCTGGCCAGCATCGCCAGGCAGGTCATGGACAGCGCGTTCATCTTCAGGCGGCGGTACAGCGGCAGCATCGACGCCACCACGATCATGTAGGTGGTGGAGCCGTCGCCGTCCAGCGAGATCACCAGCGCCAGCACGGTCGTGCCCACCACGATCTTCAGCGGATCGCCCTTCACCGCGCGCAGAATGCGGCCGACGATGGGGTCGAACAGGCCCGCGTCGATCATCACGCCGAAATACAGGATGGCGAACATCAGCATCACGCCGGTCGGGGCGATCTTGCGGATGCCGTCCAGCATCATCTTGTCGATGCCCGCGCCAAAGCCGCCGAGCAGCGCAAAGATAATGGGGACAAGGATGAGGGCGACAAGCGGCGACAGGCGCTTGGTCATGATCAGCGTCATGAACGTGATCACCATGCCGAAGCCAAGCAGGGTCAGAAGCATGAGGGTTATCTCCAGCTAGTCGTTGTTATGTGTGCCTGCCTCCGGCTGGGGAAGCGGGTACGCAAGACTAGGAAGAAAAGCTGTCTGGAACCTGTCGTTTTTGTTGGCCGCGAGGGGGTCAACTTGCCATGCGACAATCGGCGCTATGCGCATCCTGGTAATCGAAGACGATGAGGATTTGTCCGACGCACTCGTGCGCCGGCTGCGCCGTCTCGGCCATGCGGTCGACAGCCAGAACGATGGCCTGAATGCCGACGGCGTGCTGCAGTACGAGACCTTCGATCTCGTCATCCTGGACATCGGCCTGCCGCGCATGTCGGGCTTTGACATCCTGCACCGGCTGCGCGACCGGGGCAGCAAGACGCCCGTCCTGGCGCTGACCGCACGCATCGACATCGAAGACCGCGTGCACGCCCTGGATACCGGCGCGGACGACTACCTGGCCAAGCCCTTCGATTTCCGTGAACTGGAAGCCCGCTGCCGCGCGCTGCTGCGCCGTCCCAGCCCGCAGGCCACGGGCACCCTGCGCTTTGGCGACCTTGTCATCGACAGCGCGGCACGGCAGGTCACGTTGGCCGGCCGGCGCATCGACCTGCCCAAGCGTGAATTCAGCCTGCTTGAAATTTTGCTGGCCGGCATGAACCGCGCCGTCAGCAAGAGCGAAATCGCGAACAAGCTGTTCGCGTTCGACGACGACGCCGCGCCCAACGCCATCGAGGTCTACATCGCCCGGCTGCGCCGCAAGCTGGAAGGCTCGCCGTTGCGCATCGAGACGCAGCGCGGCACCGGCTACCTGCTGACGGCGGAAGGCACGGACGGCGAGTCCTCGGCCCCGCCGCTACCGTAGCGGCCCGCCACGCCATGCATCGGCCGCGTTCAGAGCAGCCTCGCCGCATTTCCGTGCGCCGCCGGCTGCTGACCGTGCTCGGCGCGCTGTTCGCGGTGGGGCTGGGCGCGATCTACCTGCTGGTGCGCGGCTATGCGCACCAGACCGCCGACACCACTTACGATCAGCTGCTGCGCGCGTCGGTGCTGTCCATGGCCGACAGCCTGCAGCTCGTGCAGGGAGAGTGGCAGATGGACATGCCCTACGCGGCGCTTGCGCTGCTGGAGCAGGCGCCGCGAGACCGCGTGTTCTACCGGGTGGCTTCGGCGCGCGGCGCGCTTATCTCGGGGTACGGCGACCTGCCCGCGCCGCCCGCGCGCGGCAATGCCGACGCCAGCAAGCCGCAGCTCTATGCAACCGAATACCAGGGCGAGCCGGTGCGCGTCGCCTGGATGGAACGCAAGGTAGCCGGCCCGCAAGAAACCGAGACCGCGATCATCCAGGTCGCCCAGACGCGCGAGGCGCGCAACGCGCTGGCCGACCGCATCCTGTGGCAAGGCACACTGGCGTTGATCGGCTTTACCGCCGCCGCGCTGGCGCTGGCGTATTGGGGATTGCAGCGGTCGCTGTCGCCCATCCAGCGGGTCGAACGCGAACTGGCCGGCCGCACCGCATCGGACCTGCATCCCATCGCCGCGCCGGTGCCCGAGGAACTGGACATGCTGGTTCACTCGCTGGATGGCTTCATGGGCCGGCTGTCGGAAAACCTGGACACCCTGCGCCTGTTCATCGCCGAGGCCGCACACCAGCTGCGCACCCCGCTTGCCGCGCTGCATGCGCAGATGGAGCTTGCACTGGACGAGGACGATCCGGCCGAACAGCGGCGCAGCCTCCTGGCCGTGCTGCGCAACGCCGAAAAGCTGTCGCGCCTGGTCAACCAGCTACTCAGCGACGCCAGCGTCATCCACCGCAGCAACGTCCGGCAGTTCCAGCCCGTCGACGTGGCCGAGCTGCTGAGCCAGGCCGTGTACGACACCGTCCCGCAGGCCGATCCGCAGCCCGACGTCCGGCTGCATCTGCCATCCGCCAACGCCGGCAATCCGCCGCGCGTCATGGGCGACAGCCTGATGCTGCGCGAAGCCTTCAAGAACCTCATCGACAACGCCTTGCGCCATGGCGCCAACGACGACGGCCACATCGACGTGCGGCTGGATCCGCACGACGGCGGCTGGCGCGTCACGGTGTCCGACCAGGGGCCGGGAATTCCGCCGGCGCTGGCCAACACGGCCTTCGAACGGTTTGCGCGCGGCCCCAATCCCCGCTCGCCCGGCGCCGGCTTGGGTCTGTCCATCATCAAGCGCGTCGCCGACATTCATGGCGGCACGCTCAGCCTGAGCAATCGCGTGGGCGGCGGGCTGGACGCCGTCATCACCTTGCCCGCAACCTCCCTGCCCGCGAAAGCCGATCATGCGTGACGCCCGGTCCATCCTGCGCGGCCTGGCCGCGATCGCCGCGCTGACGCTGTCCGCGATCAGCCACACCGCCGAAGTGAGCGGCAGCGGCCTCACGCTGGGCCCGGCCGACAGCAGCAACGTGCTGGTCGTGCACGCGTCCAACAGCGTGCAGGTGTTTCGCGGCGTGCTGGAAGACTTCAGCAAACTCAACCCGTCCGTGCGGCTGGAATACACCGAGCTGTCGACGCAGGATCTCTACAGTGACACCGTGGCCCGCGCTGCCAACGCGCCCGGCGTCCCGTCCGGGCCCGACATCGTCATCAGCAGCGCCATGGACCTGCAGACCAAGCTGGTCAACGACGGCTACGCGCGCGTGCACATATCGCCGCAGACGCGCGCCCTGCCCGGCTGGGCCAACTGGCGCGATGAGGTCTTCAGCATCGGCACCGACCCCATCGTGATGGTCTACAACACGCGCAAGCTCGACGCCGTGCGCGTGCCGCACACCCGTCGCGAACTGCTGTCGCTGCTGCAGGCGCCGGACCAGCCGCTCGCCGGGCGCATCTCCACCTACGACGTGCAGGGCAGCGGCATCGGCTATCTGGCGGCCACGCAGGACACGCGGCTGGACAGCATGGCGGGCGCGCTGCTTGGCGCCTTCGGCCGCAACGGCGTGTCCATCCACGAGTCCACCGAACACGCGCTGGACAAGCTGGAAAGCGGCGACGTGACGCTCGCCTACAACCTGCTGGAGTCCTATACCCGGCACCGCATCGACAACGGCGCGCCGCTCGCGATCATCTATCCGCAGGACTACACGCTGATGCTGTCGCGCTCGGCCATCATTCCGAAGCAGGCGCCGCGCGGTGACCTGGGCGCGCTGTTCCTGGACTATCTGCTGTCGGCGCGCGGGCAGGATGCGCTGGCGCGTCAGTCCGGCATGCGGCCGGTCAGCGCATCGGTTGTGCCCGCGGCCGGCGTGCGGCCCGTGGCATTGGGCGTCGGCCTGTTGGTGTACCTGGACCCGCTGAAAAAGCGCCACTTTTTGGACCTGTGGCGCGCGGCGATTTTTCCGCCCCGCTGACACCGCACGCCCATTACGCCTAGCGCAGCGCCACGCTCATGCCCCCGTCGGCCATCACCACAGCGCCCACGATGTAGCTGGCCTTCTCCGATGCCAGGAACGCAATCACCTCCGCGATCTCGCGCGGCTCGGCCGCACGCCGGATCGGCGCGTTCTTGCCGTGCTCGGCCAGAAAGCCCGGACCGTCTGCATGAATGTGGTTGGTGATGTTGGTGACCACGTCACCCGATCCCACGGCGTTTACGCGGATGCCGTGCTCGATCGCCTCCAGCGACAACGCGCGCGTCAGCTGCGCCAGCGCGCCTTTGGAAGCCGCGTAGGCCGCAATGGTCGGAAAGGCCTGGTAGCAGGCGTACGAGCCGACGTTGACGATCGCGCCGCGGCCCGCCGGCACCATCACGCGCATCGCTTCGCGAGAAAACAGGAAGGCGCCCGTGGCGTTCACGGCAAGAATGCCTTCCCAGTCGTCCAGCGTCATGTCGATCACCGGCTTGTTGATGATGACGCCCGCGTTGTTCACCAGGATGTCGAGCCTGCCGAAGCGGTCCATCGCGGTCTTGACGGCCCGTTCGGCGCTGTCTTCCCGCGAGATATCGGCCACCAGGGGTTCGACGCCGGGCCGCGCCAGCGCGCGCACGGCCTCGTCCCGGTCCACCGCCACGACGCGGGCCCCCTGCGCGTGCAGCAGTTCCAGGGTGGCCAGGCCGATGCCGCTGGCGGCGCCGGTCACAATGGCGGTCTGGCCGGAAAAGGGTTGGTCAGAAATAGTCGTTGCCGTCATGGTTCGATTCCTTATGGTTGTACGTTCAATGCGGGCTGGCCGTCGGGCGCACCACCACTTCACTGACGTCCACGTCGTCAGGCTGTTCGATGGCATACGCAATGGCGCGGGCGATGGCGTCCGGATGCAGGGCCACGCGGCGGAACGACTGCATCGCCACGCGCGCGGTGTCGTCGGTAATGGTGTCGGCCAGTTCCGATTCGACGACGCCGGGGCAGACCACGGTCACGCGAATCTTGTCGGTCTCCTGTCGCAAGCCGTCCGAGATCGCGCGCACTGCGAACTTGGTCGCGCAATACACCGCCGCCGTCGGCGACACGGCGAGCCCGCCGATGGAAGACACGTTGATCACCTGTCCGTGTCCCTGGCGCTCCATCCCCGGCAACACGGCGGCGATGCCGTGCAGCACGCCGCGGATGTTCACGTCGATCATCCGGTCCCACTCGTCCACCTTCAGCGAATTCAGCGGCGACAGCGGCATCACGCCCGCGTTGTTGACGATCACGTCCACCTGCCCGTAGGCCGCCTCGGCGCCGCGCACGAAGTCCCGCGTGTCCTCGGCCGACGTGACGTCCAGCGCGCGAAACGCTGCTGTGCCGCCGTTTGCCCGAATCTCTTGCACCAGTGTTTCCAGCCGGTCGGTGCGGCGCGCGCCCACGTACACGCGGTGGCCCTGCGCGGCCAGCAGCCGCGCCGTGGCCTCGCCGATGCCGCTGCTGGCGCCGGTGATCAGCACCACTTTGGATTGCCGGTTCTGAGTCGAAGTCATGGTCACTCTCCAAGTCGTTTACGTAGCTGAAATGCTAAGGATTGCGGCGCCGCGCGCGAATACCTGCGTCTATCGCACCCTTGCCCATTCCTATCGTCGGCCCTGTTCCGCCCCGTTGGGCGCCGGTAGAATGTCCCGCACCGGAACCGAACCACGGATGCCCCATGACGCTGCCGTCCAATCCGCTGTCGCGCGAAATGATTGCCCTCATCGACCGCCTGGCGCCCAACGAGGGTTACAGCCTGTCCGCACTGGATGGCGTGCGCTTCATGCGCTCGGACCGGCCGCTGGGCCGAACGCCGGTGCTTTACGAGCCCGGCATCGTGATCGTGTGCCAGGGCCGCAAGCTCGGCTTTCTGGGCGACGAAACCTACGTCTACGACGCGCAGCACTTTCTGGTGCTGTCCGTGCCCCTGCCCTTTTCCACGGAAACGCAGGCGAGCAAGGAGGAACCGATGCTTGCGGTGTCCATCCGGATGGATCTGGCGACCGTGGCCGATCTGGTGGTGGCGATCGATAACCGCTCGGGCGCAGGTCCCGAAGCCGCAGCAGGCGCAGGCGCCCACAACGGCGACGCGCCGCTCGGCATCGCCTCGACCCCGCTGTCCCATGAACTGGCCGACGCCACCGTGCGCCTATTGCGCGCGCTGTGCCATCCGCTCGATGCGGAGATCCTCGGCCCGGCGCTGGTGCGCGAAATCTGCTTTCGCGTCCTGAGCGGCGAGCAAGGCGGCGCCCTGCGCGCCGCCCTGGCGCATCCGGGCCGCTTCGGACGCGTTGCCCGCGCGCTGCGCCGCATCCATACGGACTATTCCCAGCCGCTGGACGTCACGCATCTGGCGCAGGAAGCCGGCATGAGCGTCCCCGCCTTTCACGTCAATTTCAAGGCGGTGACGCAAACCTCGCCCATTCAGTACATCAAGTCCACGCGGCTGCATCAGGCGCGCCTCATGATGATCCGCGACGGCCTGACCGCCGCGTCGGCCTCGGCCCGCGTCGGCTACGAAAGCGCATCGCAGTTCAGCCGCGAGTTCAAGCGCTTCTTCGGCCGCACGCCTGTGGAGGAAGTGCGCGATATGAAGGCGTCGTTCGCGCTGTCGCCCGCGGCCGCCATCGGCGATTTCGCGTCCCGGCACTGAGGCGGCCGCGGCGCCCCATCGTGTAGCATTCGGCGCACCTGTTGCCACCCTCACGAATCACGATGTCCCACGAGTCCCGCGCCATTGGCCTGCATCACAAGACCGCCCAGCAGATCCAGGATGAGACGCTTGCCGCCATTCATGGCTGGTTCGACAAGCTGGAAGCGCGCGACGACATCGATGCGATCGTGGCGCGCACGCCGCTTCAGGCCGGCATCCACAGCGAGATCCTGCTGGAGTACGAGCCCTCGCGCATCATGTTCGACGTCATGCCCAGCTGGGAGCCCGACGACGAAGACGGTCTGCGCGCCGAAGGCCGTAACGGCCCGCTCAGTCCCGATGCCGTCCAAGAATCGCTGGCGCCCGTGCTGCGCGAGGCCGTCCTTGAACGCATCGCCCGGCTGGCCGGCAAACCGCACCTGGACCACCACTTCCGCTTTCGTGCGCAGTTTCCCACCACCGAGGGCCGTCTGCGCCTGACGCTGGTGGACCACACCGACGAGGCCAAGCAGCAAGGCCTGCGCGAACGCGTCGCGCAATACGTAGACCAGGAAGTGCTGAACGGCGCCCAGCCCACCGGCCGCCTGCACATCAGCCTGCTGTGCCGCCATCTGCTGGACGAACGCCTGTTTCCGAAGTTCGATTACCCCTGGCTGATTGCCGTCTTCACGCGCGTGCTGGCGCTGAACGCGGGCCAGGAGTCGCTGGCCGAGCAGCGGGGCTCCCTCATCCACGCGCTGCGCCGCTGGTCCGAGGAGCAGTATCTGCCGCGTTATTTCGACGTGTCGCAGAACGCCTTCCGCACGAACACCTACACGCGCAAGCCCGGCGCAACGCTGGATGCCAACGACCGCGGCATCGACCTGCTGCTGTACGCGGCAACGCTGATCCTGCGCTTTGAGCCCGGTTATGCGCGGCCGCTTGGCCTGACCTTTCTGGAGCTGGCGCGCGACGTGGGCAGCGCGCGTGCCGAAACCCTGCTTGCCAGCGGCAGCGGCGCCATACCCGCCGATTGCGCGCGTCTGGCGAACGACACCGTCACCTGCGCCGCCAACGACGTGCTTGCCACCGTGTCTATTGCGGTCCGGCAGGAGTCGCCGGCGGCCTACATCCAGGCGCTGGACTTCCTCGCCGGCCTGTTGCGCGCGGGCTTTCCGGCCGGCTACCGCATCGAACTGAAAAGCCGAGCGCGCCATTACCTGCCCATCAAGGGCCTGGCCAAGTCCGACACGCATCGCTTTTTTGCCAATGCCGCGCAGCATCCCGAGGCGCACGATGCGCTGGCGCGCTATGCGCACGCCGCCATCCAGCCCTACGAGTGGTATTCGGATGCGGAGGCCGAAAAGGCCTGCCTGTCCGGCACGTATGCGGCGTTTGCGCTGGGTCTGGCCGACGCCAGCCACTTTGCGCTGCTGCGCCACTACATGGATCTGGTGGACGACGAACATCAGTCAGTACAGGACCGCTTCACCACCGTGTTCCTCGAACAGCACGGCCTGACGCCGCACACCCTTGCCACCGTCGTGACATGCCTGTGCGTCTGCACCGACGGCTTCAAGCCGCCCGCGGGGTTCACGATTGAAGATGCGCCATTGCTTGCGCTGCTGGCTGACGCACTGGCCGCACTGCCCGAGCACCTGAGGGCGCATGTGCGCGAACGGCTGTTCGGATCCGACAAGAAGCTGGCGGCACTGGCGCGCAAGGCGAACGAACCGAAAAAGGCGCTGCTGCTGCAACTGCTGGCGCAATAAGCGCGGCGGTGAGACGCGGCGATGTACAGGGGTTTCACGCCAGTTGAATTTTCCCGGTATCGCCGCATCAACACGCCATTTTCCTTTCGGGCAAGCGCACCAAAATCATCATCGCCCGCAAATTTGCGACGATAATCTGCGCTGGGCCCGCCGCGATCCCCCTACGTTCCCTGCGACGCGCTCTCCGCTTTGATCCGCAGCAGCGGTGCGCCGCCCTGTCTTGCCGGCCGGCGCCACCTACCACCATCTGTGACACGTAGCAGCGATTACGTTTGAACCAGAGTTGGAGGCTCGCCATGCCCGATCATCGAATCGCATTGCGCCGCGCCGTCGAGGCCGTCGACCATCTGACCGACCCCGAACCGCCGTGGCGCGACATCCTGGGCACCGCCCGCGATCTGGTCGGGGCCGACAGCGGCGCGCTCATCGTGTTCGACGCCAGGAACAAGCTGCTGACCCTGACCACCATCGGTTTTTCCGACGCGTGCGTCTCGGATTACCAGGATCACTATTGCAACTGCGACATTGTTGAGCAGGAGGGGCGCAATGCCCCCGCCGGCACCTGGCTGGACACCGCGCGGATGTACGAACCCGCGCAATTGCAACGCACCGAGTTCTATGCGGACTTCATGGCTCGGCATCGCATGGCGCAGGTGCTGTCGCTCATCATCGAATCGAACACCGTGCTGCATGCCGCGATCGGCTTTCAGCGTTCGTCCGTCGACGCGAAGGCGGGCGATCGGCTGCAATCGGGCGACTACGCCCGTTATTTCCGCGTGCTGCGCCACCACTTGTCGCAACGCGAGCGCAACCGCACGATCGGATGGAAATCGCTGGAAAGCGCGTTTTCCGATGTCAACGAAGCCGTGTTGCTGATCAGCGTGGATTGCATCGTCGACAAACTGTCGCCGCTTGCCGTGGGTTTTCTGGACGACGTCAACGGCTGGACGCTACATGGCCGCCGGCTGCGCCACGCGGACGCCAAGGTGCAGCGGCTGTTTGATGCGCACTGTGCCGCCGTGGCGCGTGACGGCCAGATGCGGTCGATGGCCACGGCCTCGGGTTGGGGCGAGCTGTTCTGGGTCGACATCAGCGCCGCGCCGCCTGCGCTCAGCCTCATCGGCGGCCGGATGCTGTTGATGCGAATGCGCAAGAAGAGTGCGTTCGCCATGCCGGACGTCACCAAGCTGCAATCGGTGTTCTCCATCACGCATGCCGAAGCCGCGGTGCTGGCCGGACTGGCCGCCGGTCACAGCGTCGAGGAAGTGGCCACCCTGCGCCACGCCTCGGTCCTGACCGTGCGCAAGCAGGTGGCGTCCTTGCTGACCAAGATGGAGTGCAGCCGCCAATCCGAACTGGTCCGCCTGGCGTCGTTGTTGTAAGCCAGTGCGCCGCCTGGTGTACTCAGATTTGGGTATGCGGCCTGCACCCAGGTGGCCATAAGATGAGCACGAAGGCATGAGACCCGGGCCTCCAAGCGCCTGTCGGGTCACCACCCCGTCTGCGCTCGCGATCCGCAGGCCCGCAAACCGGTGCCTGAGCCCGCCGGACCATGACTCCGCCCATCCGGTCCCGCAGCTGCCCTCGGCCGCGTAGCGCCATCGCGCGCGCCCCGAACGGCACCGGCCCCAACGCTGCGCCCCCACGCACTCCCAAGGAGCCATTCATGAAGCCTGTCCTGCCATTCCGCGCCATCATCCCCGCTGCGCTGGCGGCATTTGCCCTGCTGTCCAGCCCCGCGGGTGCGCAATCCGCCTCAAAGGCGCCGGCCACCGCGGCGCCTTCCTCGGACTTCACGCCCACCCGGGCCGACGTCGAACGCGACCTGGCCGCATGGCGCGAAGCCGGGCTCGAAGAACAATGGGCTGGCGAGGAAAGCCCGAACGTCAACTCGCCCACGTACATCGAGGACTACAAGAAATACGAATCCACCGTCCGGACCGGCGGCATGGGCCAGTCGGCAGCGCAGCCCGCAAGCGGGTCGGAGCGCAGGTGGTGATGTCTGCAACACGATGACCCCGCGCGGCAATGGGGCTGCCTGCCCCGCCGCGCGATGCCATTTGGCAAATAATCGGCGGATCGACTTGCATCTGGTAACGAGCGGGATACCATCCCCCTTTATCCTCCAGCCTCATCCTTATCCGGACCCCGCCTTCCGGCATGACCGACACCCGCTACATCGAAGACCTGCGCCGCCGCTACAACGCGGGCGCCAAACTCAAGTTCGTCAATTTTTGGGGCCATCAGCCCGCCAAGCACGGTGTCACGGCCTCGTGCTTCAGCCAGTGGTACGGCGCGCCCTTCGAGATCGAAGGCCAGCGCTACCCCACCGCGGAACACTACATGATGGCCGAGAAGGCCCGGCTCTTCGGCGACGAAGCGACACGCGCGCTCGTGTTCAAGGCGCCCAACCCCGGCGCGGCCAAGGCCCTGGGCCGGCAGGTCATGGGCTTTAACGACGAGACCTGGCTGGCCAACCGCTATGCCATCGTCGTGCGCGCCAACGAGGCGAAATTCGGCCAGAACCCCGACTTGCGCGAGTTCCTGCTCCAGACCGGCAACCGGGTCCTGGTCGAAGCCAGCCCCGTGGATCGCATCTGGGGCGTGGGCATGGCGCAGGACGACGAACACATCGCCAATCCCAACCTGTGGCGCGGCCTGAACCTGCTGGGCTTCGCGCTCATGCAGGTGCGGGACACGCTGCGGGCCTGATCCTCCGCCGCCCACGCCGCCCACGCCGGCTCCGCCGGCGGCGCGGTGCATCCGACACCGACACCATGACCGCCATCACCCACGCCCAGGCGCTGAAGAAACTCGCCGCCGACATCCTGGTCCAGACGCTGGACGAAGACCTTGCGCGCCTGCTGGCGGACACCATGGCGCGCGCCCGCCATGACGCCGCCATTGCGGCCAACCCATCGGACCGCGTACTGGCGCCCCTGCTGCGCCGCTGGAACTGCGTGCTGCAGGCGGGCGACGACGTGGCCTCGCCGCTGTATCGCCACAAGACCGCCGTGGCGCTGGCCATCCTGCTGCACAAGTACGGCATCGCCGACGCCGGCATCGCGGACCGCGCGGATGCCGCCATCGACGCCCTGAACGAGGCCGTGGCCCTGAGCGATGATTTTCATCGCAAGACCGCTGCGATCAAGACCGCCTTCCTGCACTCGCCGCCCGCACCGCTCAAGCGCGCGCCCGGCCTGCCCGACAGCCTGACGTTCTACCGGGCTGGCGACGCGGTGTCATACCAGCTCGACGGCCGCTATCACGCTGCGTATGTCCACCACTGCGCGCAGACCAACCAAAGCCCGGTCATCGAGTTCTACGACGCCGTCTTCGACCATGTGCCCGCCATCGACGAACTACGCGACAAGCCCGCGCGCGGCCGCCGCTACAACGACGGCAGCCTGCGGATCGAACGAGTGTCCGTCGCCGGCATGAAGTTCATGCCGGATCCGGCCGGCCAGTTCGTGCTGATCAAGGCCTGCGTGGAAACGCCGCCGGACACTGGCCATCTGGGTGAGCCGGTCGGCCTGTATGGCGTGTCGGACGTCTTCGACCTGCAGGAAAGCGTGGACGGGTTGTTCGGGCGCAGCTGAACCTGCACCAGCTCACGCCAAGTACGACGCCACTTCCTCCGGCGTCAGATAGCGCTTGAATGTCATCGACGGCTGCTGCGCCTCGTGGATCACGCCGTTGAATCCTGACCAGTTGCGTTTGGTGCCCTCGTCCGTTTCCAACGCGATCAGCACACGCTTGCCGTGGCGGGACGGATGGTCGCGCAGCGCGGCCTCGCCCCACGCCCACTTCAGCATGTTCTTCAGTTCGCCTCCGGCATAGGCGCCGGCCTGCAACCACTGGAAGTCAGCCGTGTCGCCATCCATGTCCGGCGTGCGCGGCGCGAGGTCCCGCCGCACGCCCAGCGCCTGCGCGTGTTCGCGGATCAGGATCTGCAGCAGCGTGAGGGCGTGGAAGGTGTTGTTGATGGCATGCGCCTCGGCAATGAAGCCCGTCCCGGACGCTGGGAGCACGACCACCAGTTCGTCTTCGTAGCTCACGCGCGACGCCAGCCACAGGAAATGCAGCTGGTCGAAAGGCAGGCTGTCGTTGAGCGAGGTCATGGCATACAGCAAGGCCATCAGCGCGTCGTCGGCGATGAACGCCTGGTGATTGGCGCGGTGACGCAAGAGCATGGTCATCATGGGCAGCACCAGCACGTCCACGGCGGCCTGCAGGGCTTCGACCTCCCAGAACGCGTCCTGCGGCACCGCTGCCAACCTGGCCTGCGCGTCCGTCCAAGCCTGGCGGTCGGTCTCCTCGACCTCGTCGTCGTCTTCTTCGACTTCCTGCGCGCAGAACGGGCGCAGGCGTTGCAGCCAGTCGCGCAGCAGCGCGTGCAGCGTGGGAAACAGAATGGCCGGATCGGCGCCGCCCTCCACCAGCGAACCGCCCATCAGCGCCAGCGCTGCGGCATGGGAGGGATGCAGTTGCGGCAGAAGATCGGCGCAATCCCGCAGGGCCGCAGCAGTGTTCGCCGGGCTGCGGGCATGGGTCAGAAAGGCGCCAACCTCGGGCCGGCTGAAGAATTGCTCCATCGACGCCAGGTCATCGGCGGCAAGAATGGGACGGGACAGGCTGCGTGCGAGGTCGGAGATAGGCATGAAGGTACGGCGATGGGTGAGGACGGCGAACAGCAAGCGCGCCCGTGGTATCCAGGGCGGCCGAGTTTACCGGCCGGAGCGCGATGTCGTGACCAAAAATTTCATGCGTGATCGCGCCGCTAACCGACGTGATGTCAGCCAGGTGCGCTTCCCCATAGTGGTCAGACTTCAACGAAGCGTTACAAGTCCTGCCAGATCTAATCAAATAAAACAGTTCTCCGCACGCTTCTGCTTTAGTTCTAGTCGCTGCATGGTGTTGCGTTCGGCGCGGCTTCCAGCGTTTGACGTACTGCCGGCAGAGAAAAGATCAATAACCGGAGGAGAAGTCTATGCGTACGTTCAAGCGCAGGGCCGCCGCATTCCTGGCAAGCGGCCTGATCGCAGTGCTGGCGGGTTGCGCCTCGCCAGGCGGCAAGAAGGACACGATTGCCATGCCAGGGCTCTCGCAGCCCGTGGAAATCGTCAGGGACAAGCACGGCGTGTCCCACATCTACGCCAAGAACCAGGCGGACCTGTTCTTTGCCCAGGGCTTCTCGGCCGCCCGCGACCGCCTGTGGCAGCTGGACCTGTGGCGCCGCCAGGGCGAAGGCAAGATGGCCGAACAGTTCGGCCCGCGCTTCATCGAGCAGGACCGCGCCGCGCGTCTCTTCCTGTACCGCGGCGACATGCAGGCGGAATTCGCCAGCTACCACCCTGAAGGCCAGGCCATCCTCACCGCATTCGCCAACGGCATCAACGCCTACGTGAACTGGGTCAAGGCCAATCCCGACCAGCTTCCGCCGGAGTTCAAGCTGACCGGCACCGAGCCGGGCTACTGGAGTCCGGAGACGCCCCTGATCCGCATCTACGGCCTGACGCGCAACGTCAGCGAGGAAGTGCGGATGTCCGAGCAGATCGCCGCATTGGGCCTGAACAACGTGCAGGGGCTGAGCACCTTCGAGCCGCCGTTGGCGCTGCAGGTGCCTGCCGGCCTGGACGTGCGCCAGATCAACAAGTCCGTCCTGACTACCTACCGGCTGGCGCGTGACGGCCAGAAGTTCGAGGCGGGTGACTTCCCGCGCAGCCCGCTCGCCGCGGATGAACGCGCGAAGCTGGCCAGCGCGTTGTCCGAGGGCCGGCTTGCGTCGCTGGACCCGGCCTTCGATCCGCTGGCGCCGCGCTACGAAAGCAACAACTGGACGCTGAGCGGCGAACGCACCGCCACCGGCAAGCCCATCCTGGCAGGCGACCCGCACCGGTCCATCACGATGCCGTCGCTGCGCTACATGGTCCACCTGAATGCGCCGGGCTGGAACGTGATCGGCGCGGGCGAACCGGCATTGCCCGGGGTTTCGATGGGCCACAACGACCGCATCGCGTTCGGCCTGACCATCTTCGCGTTTGGTGACGAGGAAGACCTGTACGTCTACGACACCAACCCCGCGAATCCGGGCGAATACCGCTACCAGGGCCGCTGGGAAAAGATGCGCCAGATCGACGAGAACATTCCGGTGCGCGGCGCGTCGCCTGCCATGCGCAGCCTGAAGTTCACGCGGCACGGTCCGGTCATCCATGAAGACCCGGTGCGCCGCAAGGCCTACGCCCTGCGCGCCGCCTACCTGGAGTTCCCGGGCACGGCAGCCTATCTGGCCAGCCTGCGCTTGAATCAGGCGCAGAACTGGAACGAGTTCGTGGCCGGCATGGAAAAGCACTACACGCCCAGCGAGAACATGGTCTACGCAGACGTGGACGGCAACATCGGCTGGTTCGGCGGCAGCATTGCGCCCATCCGTCCGCGCAACGACTGGTCCGGCATGCTGCCCGTGCCGGGCAATGGCGATTTCGAATGGCGCGGCGTGCTGCCCGGCAGCTCCCTGCCCCGCGTCTTCAACCCGCCCGAAGGCTATGTCGCCACGGCCAACGAGTACAACCTGCCGGCCAACTATCCGTACAAGGACATGTCGGCGCGCACTTGGGCTGAGCCCTTCCGCGTGCAGCGCATCCGCGAGGTCGTGGCCGAGGGCAAGGGGCTGACCGTGCAGCAGTCGCAGGATCTGCAGTTCGACAACCTGTCGATTCCTGCCCGCACGCTGGGCGGCTACGCCAAGTCGTTGAACTCGGCGGATGCGAACGTCGGCGCGGCGCTGAGCCTGCTGAAGGACTGGGATTACCGCATGGCCACTGACTCCCGGGCCGCCACCGTCTATGCCTTCTGGCTGCCCGAGGTCGTCAAGCGCGTGACCGACCTGTATGTGCCGGCGAACGGGCGCGCGGCATTCGGCGATCTGTCCACTCGCAAGGTCCTGGAAAAGCTGGCCACGCCCGACGCCGCCTTCGGTCCTCGTCCGGAACAGGGCCGCGACGCCCTGCTGTTGCAGGCGCTGGCCGATGGTTTGACGCAGCTCACCGCGAAGATGGGGCCGGACTCGAAGCAGTGGCAGTGGGGCAAGCTGCACCACATCCAGTTCGATCACAGCCTGGCCAGCCTGCTGCCGCCCGATACCGCCAAGGCGTGGGGCACGCCGCGCTATCCGGTCGGCGGCGACAACGACACGGTGCATCGCGCGACGTTCCGCAAGAGCGACTATCGCGTGACCAGCGGCGCGTCGTACCGCCAGGTGATCGACGTGTCCGACTGGGACAACTCGCGCGTGCAGAACGTGCCGGGCCAATCGGCGGATCCGCGCAGCCCGCATTACCAGGACCTGATCAAGGGCTGGGCGACGGGCGAGTATTTCCCGATGGCCTTCAGCCGGGCCAAGGTGGATAGCCAGCGGTCGGATACGCTGACGCTGCAGCCGGCGGGCAAGTGACCTGAGTTCCGGGGATGGACAAGCCGGGCTGCGACTTCCTTCCAGGGAGCGCGGCCCGGCTTTTTTATTGGGCTGCTTGCCTGGGTCGATGATGCGCTGGACTCAACCCGGACCTTGCACCCTTGATGTTTGTCATTTCGCGCCGCGATCCGCGGGCGGAGAATGCCGTCATGACCCTCTATCCCGTGCTGCTCATCCTGCACCTGCTTGCCGCCTTCCTGTTCGTCGGCACTGTCACGTTCGAGGTGCTGTTTCTTGAACCGGTGCACCGGCGCCTGCCGCCCGACGTGCGCAAGGCGCTCGGCAGCCAGCTCGGGCCGCGCGTGCGTTCGGTGGTGCCGTGGTCGGTGGTGGTGCTGTATCTGGCGGGGTTGGGGCTGGCGTGGCAGCACCGCGGCGCGCTGTCCGCGCCGCTGGCCTCATCGTTCGGCCTGCTGCTTTCCATCAAGATCGCGCTGGCCATCAGCGTGCTGATTCATGTGGCGACCGCGCTGGTGCTGGCCAAGCAGCGCAAGCTCACCGGCGCGCTGCAAGGCCGTCTGCACCTGAGCGTGTTCTGCCACATGCTGGCCATCGTCGTGCTGGCCAAGGCGATGTTCTACGTCACCTGGTGACCGGGCCAAGGGCGCTAATCGCGAACAGGGCGATAACGGCGCTGATCGCGCTAACGCCCGTCCACGCGCCCCTCCACTTTTATTTGCCCTTGCTTGAGGCGTCCTGCTCCACCACCATGTCCAGTACGTAGACCTTGGACGGCGCATCGGCGGGCGGGTTCTTCCAGTCGTAACGCTTGACGCGCAGCACCGTGCGCACGCCCTCCTGGTGCTCAAACCCTTCGATCGACTGGTACAGCGGCTGCCACTTGTCCGGCGCCGGCAACGCGATGCCCGCGTCATTGAACTTGCGTTCGCGCACCATCAGGCACTGGTAGTGCGGAATCATGGGATGGCTGCATTCGGCGCGCTTGGCCGCCACTTCCAGGAACATGATCTGGCCCGCGCTGCCGTACAGCGTTTCCGGCGTAGGTTCGCCCACGAACTTCAGCACGCTGCCGTCCTGCGTCGTGAGGTCCAGCGCCGGCTCGGCCTTGTCGCCCGACAGCGTCACGCGCAGATCGCCCTTAAGACGCTGGGCGATCTCGGCATCGAGCTGCATCAGGCTTTGTTCGCACGCCTTCATCGTCGACGCCAGGTTCGCGATGGTCAGCACGCCGTTCTTGTATGTGTACCCGCCGAACTGCGCATTGCAGCCGCCGCGGATGTTGACGCCGTCGTCCTTGAAGGTCAGACGCACCTGATGCTCGACGCCCTTTTGCAGCGCTGCAATGGACTTGCCGGCGGCGTCGGTGGCGGCGGTCAGGCGCCAGTGGTAGGCGCTCAGGCTGGTCTGGGTAGCGGCGGACGTAGTGGCGGAATCAGGCATGGCGGACGATCCTTCGCGGGGTGAGGTCGTGGGCGCGCACGCAGATAGCAGCGCCGCGCAGACGGATGCAAGAAGGATGGTTTTTTTCATGATTGGTTCCTGTCAGCCGCGTGGCCTTGATGAAAAGCGGGATTCTACGTCCGTGGTGTGGACGAAATTGCCGCCACGCGGGGCAGTCCGTTTCCAAATCTTGCGGCCGTCCAGCCCCGGGCGGCGCGATCGAATCGTCCGCGCCGCGTGCCCCGCATGGGAAATGCCCATCCGGTGGGCGCGGCCCAGACCAAGCGGCCAGCGCGCGCGCAATTACAGTCTGACACCTTCCCCGTCAGGCCCACGCGCGGCCGCGCACGCCTGAACGCGCTACCTGTCAGCGGGATACACCGGGCTTGCCAGGCAAGCCTGCGCCCATTCGTAGTCGTCGGTGTCGAAGATTTCGCCGTCGATCTTCGGCAGCGGCTTGTCGGCATAACTGAAATCGGGCGCTGCCGGCGACCGGTTCCAGTGGGTCTTGCCGTTGCCGTCGTCGCACGCTTCGTCCGCGCTGCTGAACGAGCACGACGCGATGATCTTGGGCTTGCCATTCACCACGTCGGCCACGTACCGCTTTGTATAGACGCCGCCGGAAGCCCAGTACTCGTCCACCGAGCAGACGCGGTCATTGTGCTGGTAATGGCGGGTCGCAAAGCACGAGTAGTTGTTGTAGTCGGGGGGCAGCACGTCGCACGACGACGCAAACCCGGCAAACGGACCGCCGGTGAACTGCGCCCGGAACTTGCGCTGATCCAGCGCCCGCGCGATCAGGACCGGCGTATCAGACCCCTTGGCCTTTTCCTTGAACTGGGCGCTGCGCGCCTGGATCAGGCTGCGCGCGGCCTGCGCGGGGGTCTTGCCGTCGGGCAGAAGGTCGGGCGACTCGATCAATCTTTCCAGTGCGTTGTCACGCGCCGCCAGCCAACGCTTCTGGCCGTCGACCAGCATGGTGCGTATCTCGGCATCGGGCGCGGCTTTCAACAGTGCGCTGTAGCTGCGATTCAATTCCGCGTCGGCGGACACCGCGCCGCGGTCGGCGCAGATCAGCTTCTCGACGCCGGTGGATGCCTTCTTGCAATCGATGGCCAGGGCGGGCGCGGACAAGGCGAACAAGCCAGCCAGGGACAACAACCGTAGGGCGGGAATTCCAGGTTTCATCGGATTCTTCTCGGGTTCGATGGCGGTTGGACAGCCCGCAATTCTGGCACGAAACCGGGGACGACCCGGGAACGGCACGCCGCCGATCGCCCTTCCCGTTCGCGATCGGCGGCGGCATCAACACGCGCTACAGCGCCGAGGCCATCGCCAGCCGCTCCGCGTAATGCGGTATCGACAGACGCTCGATGACGGCCTGCTGCTGCGCCCCGAACACGTCGCGCTCATCCGGCGAAGCCGAAATGTTCGGACGGTCAATGGTCAGCTTGATGGCGTTGCAGCTGTCCACGAAGAACGTGCCGACCACGCGCTCGGGGGCCACGCCCAGCACCCGCGCCACATTGGCCGCGCAGAACACGTTCGAGCGCAACGCGGCCTCGTAATCGGCGGCCGAGTTGAACACGATGTCGAACGTCAGCCGGTTGATGCCCGCGTCCTTGCTGCGGACCACCACGGCCATGTCGAGCAGCGGCTGTTCGCGCTGGGACGCGCCTTCGGGCGGCACGTCGGCGATCAGGAACAGCGTGCGGTCGTCCAGATTGCCCGTGTAGTCCGTGATGCCGATGTCGTAATACCGCGGCCGGCCCGTTCCGCTTTCCGTCCACGCCTTGCCGTTGGCGCGGAAGTAGGTGATCGGGAACATGCGGTGCTTGATGATGTCTTCGTTCTGCAGCAGGTGGTACAGCGTCCATTCGTAGGCATCGCCGGCATCCATGTCCATCCGCGAGCCGTCGCGCGCAGCGGCCAGCGACAGCAGGCGTTGCAGCTCGGCGTGATGGCGATCGGCGAGCACGCGAGGATCGCGGTCGATGGTGCGCACGAGCGCGACCGGATGGCTCGCGTCGGCCTCATGGATTTTCCAGGTGGCGGCGCGAAGCGCGTCCGGAAATTCCGCCTGAACCAGCGTGATGACCGCGTCCCTGATCATCGGGTAATTCGCCTGGAACACCGGATCGCGCGTGCCGCTGGGAACCACCGCGCCGTACTGCCCGTCGTCACGCCGGAAGCTCACCAGATTGGGCGACAGCGGATAGGCGATGTTGCCGGCGGTGGCCTTGCGGCCCGCATAACCGTAGTGGATCAGATAGTGGGTCAGCAGGCTGGCCAGCGTTTCGGCCGCCTGCGGCGTCGCCGCGCAGGTTTCCACGATCAGGCCCAGCTCTTTTTCGCCCTCGCGCAGCGGCACGGCCTGGACGCCGTTGCGGCCATAGACCAGCACGTCGCCGGGTACACGCGGCAGATCCGCGGGGTCCAGATGGACCAGCGACACCTTGCGCTTGCCCAGCCGCCGCGCGCCTTCCAGCTTGATGCTCCACGGCCACGGCTTTCCCGCATGCACGAACTGGCTGTTGCGGATGCCGGCGGTGCGGGCGTCACGCGCGAAGAATTCCGTGTGTTCCATCGCCAGGATGCCTTCGGGATAGAACTGCAGTTGCGGATGGCTTTCCTCGTACAGCGAGTGCGCCGCAATCGAATACGGCGTGCAGCGCCGTCCCGAATCCGGCGCCACGAAAAGCGCCGTGCCGTCGTCGTAGATTTCGGCGACCAGGCAATCCGACGGCGAGCCCGGGTCGCAGGCCAGCGCGCCGCATTCCAGCACATGGCCCACGTGGTACGCCAGGCCCGGGTCGATGCCGCGGCGGATCATGTCGGACGCGAACAGTGCAATGTCGCACGCGCGGCCGGCCAGCACATACTTTGCGCCGCTTTCCAGCGCGGTGATGAGCGGATGCACGCCCATCTGACCCACGATGGTGCTCTCTTCGAGCGCCGCTGCATCCAGCTCCGGCCCGGCGCCCGTGGGCCGAAGCGCACCCGCGCGGAATTCGCGGATCACACTGGCCGGATCCAGCTCGGACCGGATGACGGCCACGGTGCGGTCCTTCACGCCCAGCTCGTCAAACACTTCCTTGGCGACGTCGATCATCCAGTCCAGGTTGCGGTTGCCGCCCGCCATGCCGCAGCTTCCCAGGATGACCGGACCCTCAATGCGTTCGCCCGCCTCGACCATGTGGCGAAAGTCCGCCTTCACGGCCTCGCGTTCGAAGTATTCGGTTCCGGTGCCCAGGTAATAGGGGCCGGCGTCCATCGATCCCGCATCCGAGATCACGGCGTCGATCCGCCCTTCCAGCGCCTTTTGCAGCGATTCACGAGGAAATCCATATCCCAACGCGCCGCACGCGGACACCACGCGATAAACCAGCTTTGCCATCATCACTCTCCAGTTCTGCAGGCCGCAGACATTGCGGTTGCTGCATGGGAGTGAAGATTGCGCCTGCCGGCGAAGCTGGAAAAATACTATGTCGATATGCGGGTATCGGCCGCGGATATGGCCTTTTAGCGGCGCGTCAGGAAGGCAGCGGCTCCGCGCCGGCCAACCCTTTTTCCTGCACCTGCTGCATCACGAACTCGCTGAGCAGCGTGCGCACCGCCTCGGCCGGTGGCGCCAGCGGCACGTCGTTGGACGCGATGACTGCCGCCGTCAGGTAGACGGGCGGCTCGATCAGCACGGCGGACACCATCGCGTTTCCCGGCTGCCCCGAAAAGTCGCCCAGCGGCAGGATGGTATGGCCGATGCCCGCCTGCACCGCCGACAGCATGCCGGAAAAGACTTCGGTTTCCGCCACCACCTGCGGCGCGATTCCAGCCTCGGAAAACAGCCGGTCCAGCAGATTGCGCGTCATGTTGGGATGCGCGGGCAGAATGAGCGGCATGTCGGCCAGCTGCTCGAAGCGCATGGCGGACGGCCGGCGCCCCGGCTTGCGCGGGCTGATCACAAAAAGCCGCTGCCGGAACAACGGTTGACGCGCAAAACCCGTGGTCGGTTCGTCCTCGAACACCAGCGCCAGATCCAGCGAACTGTCGCGGATGCGGGCGCCCAGCTGGCCGCTGGCATCGCTGCTGAAACGCAGGCTGATCTTGGGCAGCGCCGCCCGGCATTTTTCCATCAGTTCGCCGGCCAGAAACGACGCCAGCGTGGACGACATACCGATACGCACCACGCCCTGGATGTCGCCGCCAAGGGAACGCACGATCTGCGGGATGCGCTCCATGCGGCTCAGGATGGAAGCGGCTTCCGTGTAGAGCGCGGCGCCCGCGGCCGTGGGACGCGCGCCCCGCGCGCTGCGATGCAGCAGCGTCACGCCGAGTTCTTCTTCCAGCGCCGCGATCTGCTGGCTGAGCGCCGGCTGCGCCACCGGAATGAGCGCCGCCGCGCGGGAGAAACTGCCCGCCTCGACGATCTTCACGAAGTACCGGAGATGGCGCAGTTGCACGGAAACGCTCCAGTCAGAACGTCACCTTGACTGACGGCGCGCTGCGCTGGGCTTGCCCATGGAACACGGCTTCGATGTTGTTGCCGTCCGGATCCAGCACGAAGGCGCCGTAGTAGCCGGGGTGGTATGCGCGGAATCCCGGCGCGCCGTTGTCCTTGCCGCCGTGAGCCAGCGCCGCTTTGTAAAACGCGTCGACCATCGCCTGGTCGCGCGCCTGGAACGCCAGATGGTGGCGTCCGGTCAACTGGCCCAGCGCGACCTGGCTGTCGGCCGACGAGACAAAGAGCTCGTCCGCCCAGAAGTAGTCGTCTGCGGTACCGCCCATCGGCACCTCCAAGGCATCGAACACCGCCTGGTAGAAGCGCTGGCTGGCCGGCAGGTCGCGCACGACAAGCTGGATGTGATCGATCAGACGGCCGCGATGGATCTCGTTGGTCTGCATGACGTCTCCTTCCTGGTGGGGGGATCGGTCGACTATAGCGCCATCCGGCACGGCCGATATGGGGGCTCGGTCAAACGGATACCACCGGGATGCGTGCACGAAACATGGGCATGATCCGGCCACGGAAATCGGCCATGCAGTTCTGCCTTGGAAGCCGGTTTTCGCTCATCCGGCCCGCAAAAGACAAGGCCCACATTGCCCTGGGGCAATGCGGGCCTGAAGACCGCGGTCATGTGGGCCGTGCGCGGCACGTCCCCCCGGGGCAATCAGCCAAACACGCGGAAGCGCTCGGCGTCGTCCATGAAAGCCTTGTCGCCGAAGCCGGCTTCGTTCGAGCCAAACGGCATCTGCGCGCGCAGCTTCCAATAGGCGGGGACGTTCCACTCACGCGCGACGGCGGCGTCGATCAGCGGGTTGTAGTGCTGCAGGCTGGCGCCGACACCGGCGTTGGCCAGCGCGGTCCACACGGACAACTGAGCCATGCCGCCCGATTGTTCCGACCAGACCGGGAAGTTGTCGGCGTACAGCGCAAACTTTTCCTGCAGGCTGCGCACGACGTCCTGGTCTTCGAAGAACAGGATGGTGCCCACGCCGGCGGCAAAGCTCTTGAGCTTGGCTTCGGTCTTGTCGAAACCTTCGGCGGGCGCAACCTTGCGCACTTCTTCCGTGGCCAGGTTCCAGAGCTTGTCGCTTTCGGCGCCAAACAGGATCACGGCGCGCGAGCTTTGCGAATTGAAGGAGGACGGGCTGTGCTTGATCGCTTCCTGGATCAGCGTGGTCAGTTCTTCCTTGGAGGCCGACAGGTTGCGGCCCAGCGAATACTGCGTGCGGCGCTGCTTGAGCGCTTCGAGATATGCGTTGCTCATTATTTGACCTTTCGACCAGTAGATAGAGATGACGATGGGAGGCATTCTACCGGCTCGACCATGACGCGAATACCCGTTCAAGCGCACTTTGCCTGGAACATACTGTTCCACTGATGGTGCCAAAGCGGCCGAACTGTGCGATCCGCGCGAGCAATCGCCCGCCTTCAGACGGCCGCCTTCAAACGTTTGATTCAGTCAAAGATCCATGTCCAGGACGCGCGTCACCGTGTCGCAGGACATGCATTTGCCCGCCACGATGAGATTGCTGAAGAAGTTCTGCACGGTGTCCGGGTCTTCGTCCCAGAGTTCGTCCGTGCCGTCGTAGTCGAACTGTGCAAAGACGCTGAACCGCGTGCCCTGGCAGGCGGGGCAGGCAAACGCCTGCGCCGCCCCCTCGCCGCGGATCTTGGCCGAGCAATCCAGCTCGCCGTGATAGCCGTGGATGTCGCTGTCGAACACCACGACATCCTCCGGCGCGCCGTCCCATTTCACGGCCAGCGGCGACACGAACTCGTAGTCCTGGACGTGTTCGTTGTAGTCGCGCAGGTCAAAGCCCAGGATTTCGCCCGTCTGCGCGCCGTCCGCGCCCAGCAGGCGGAATGCGACCGCAACCTCGCCACGGTCTTCCACGATGAGGGGCGCGGGAGCCACGCGTACGCCATCCAGACAGCGTGGCGGGTGGGACAGGACGTGATCGAACGTGGGATCGGACATGCAGCGGGTCTCCAGTGAAGCGCGAAGATTGATGAGCGCGAGACTATAGCAATCGCTGTGGCCGGCGACATATGGCCGGCGACGTATGGCCGGTCAGATCCCTCGGTGCTTCAGTCGGCGCGGAACCCCGTCGCCTTCACCACGTCGGCCCAGCGCTTCGACTCCGCGGTCAGCAAGGCCTGCAGCGCCTGCCGGTCCGAGCCCACGACGACAAATCCCGCTTCGCCCAGCGTCTTCACGGCGGCAGGCTGGCGCAGCGCGGCGGCGCTGTCAGCCTGCAAGCGGGTCAGCACGGCCTCCGGCGTGCCGGCCGGCGCGAACAGTGCAAACCACGCGCCAAAGTTGACCGCCGGCAGGCCGCCCTCCGCGAAGGTCGGCACGTCACTCAATGCGGACGAGCGCTTCGCGCCGGTGGTGGCCAGCGCGCGCAGCTTGCCGCCCTGCACCTGGGGCGCGGCCAGGGCCGTCGTCACGAAGGCTGCCTGCACGCCGCCGGATACCAATCCCGACACGGCATCGCCCGTCGACCGGTAATGGATGGCTTCGATCTTCAGGCCCGCCTCGCGCGCGAAAAGCTCCGCGCCGAAATGGCCGGGCGTACCCGCGCCGAAGGTGGCGAAGTTCACGCGGTCCGGCGCCTTCTTCGCGGCGTCGATGAACGCCGGCAGGTCCTTGTACGGCGAGCTGGCCGGCACCACCAGCACGAAGTCGGCACGCACCACCTCGGAGATCGGCGCGAAATCCCGCGGCGGATCGTAGTTCAGGTTGCGGTACGTGGCAGGCGAAATGCTGATCGAGCCGACCTCGCCCAGTAGCAGCGTCTGGCCGTCCGCCGGACTGCGTGCGACGTTCTGAGCGGCAATCTGCCCGCCCGCGCCGACCTTGTTCTCCACCACCACGCTTTCGCCCAGCAGCGGTCCCATGTGCTGGGAAAGGGTGCGGGCGACGATGTCCGGCCCCGTGCCGGGTGGAAAGCCCACGTTCAGGCGCACCGGCCCATTGGGAAACTGGGCGGCTGCCGCAAGCGGCAGGCACAGCATGAAGCCGCCCAGCAGGCGGCGCAGCATCGTTTGCATGGTTGTCTCCTGGTTTTTTTAATGCCGCGGCGGCTGCCGCGGGTTCAGCAAATGCGATAGAAGCGCAGCTCGACGCGGTCGGGATAGCGCGCGCCGGTGCCGATGAACAGGCTTTCGTTCATCCAGCCCAGCGCGGGCGACGACGTTTCAAAGCGGGGATAGCTGCGAAAGTAGATGCGCGCCGGATCGACGGCTTCGCCGCGCGCCAGCCGCGCAATGTCCTCGGCGCTGCCCGTGCGGATGCCGGTGTTCTCGACATACACGCGCTCGCCCGCGGGCGTCTCGATCACGTAGCGTGCGTGGATATCCGTAAACGTGGCCGAGCGGATGATCTGGAAGTCCGCGCCGCCGGGCAGCACTTTGCCCGACAGGCGCGGGCCTTCGACCGTGCCGCCCGTGATCGGGATCACGCGGCGCCGGCCCTGCGGCGTGTCGCCCACTTCCTGCGGCGCACCCACGTCGACCACGACGGTGGTCACGTGTTCCAGCCGGGGCGCGTGGGGTTCGTTGATGGCATCAGGGCTGCTCATGGCTTTTCTCCGCGGGCAAGGCGCAGCGCCGCCGGATCAAAGCCCGCCAGCTGCTTGTAGCGCAGCGACACCGCCGCCAGCTCCTCGCCCGATATCACGTCGTTGATGTTCGCAAAGCCTTGGGGCGCGCGCTCTTCGGCCAACTGCATCACCTGCTCGGGGCCGTTCAAACGATTGCGCAGCACGATGCCGGCGGTGCGGGGCAGGCGTTCGGCTTCGTACTCCAGCAGCGCGATCTCTGCTGAACGCGCTTTGCCCTGCACCGCCTGATCCAGCCAGTCGGCCAGGGAGCGCGCGTCCAGGATCGCCTGGGCGGATCCATTGGAGCCGATGGGATACATCGGATGCGCCGCGTCGCCCAGCAGCGTGATGCGGCCGCGCGTCCAGCGCGGCAAGGGATCGCGGTCCACCAGCGGAAACTCGTAGATTGCCTCGGCGCCGTCGATGATGGCGGGAATGTCGATCCAGTCCCAGCGCCAATCGGCAAAGCGGTCCGCGAAGACGGACTTATCGACCTTGCGGTTCCAGTCGGTGGCGGGCAGTTCAGCGCCAGGGATCGACAGTTCGGCGATCCAGTTGATGAGCGAACGGCCTTGTCTGCGCAGCGGTTCGGAGATCGGATAGCAGACGAATTTCTGGTCCTGATGACCCGCCATGAACATGCTGCGCCCGTCCAGATAGGGCGGCGCCTCGGTCACCGCGCGCCACAGCATGCGCCCGGAAAAACGGGGCTCGTCCCCGATGGGATGAAGCTGACGGCGCAGTGCCGAGTGGATGCCGTCGGCGCCCACCAGGATGTCGCCGTGCACGGTCTGCAGCGCGTTGTCCGCGCGGCGGCGGAACTGCGCGTGCACGCCCGCCGCATCCTGGCTGGCCGATTCCAGCACCATGCCCGGAACGATGGCGTCCGGCCCGAGCCGGTCGCGCACGGCCTGCGCCAGCAGCATCTGGAATTCTCCGCGATGCACCGAGAACTGCGGCAGCGGATAACCGGCCTCGAGGCCGCGCGGCTCGCGCCAGATCGGCTGGCCAAGCTTGTTGTAGTAGTGAAGCTGCGAGGTCTCGATGGCGCGTTCGGCCAGCTGGGGCATGAGGCCCAACTGTTCGATCTCGCTGACCGCATGGGGCAGCAGATTGATGCCGACGCCCAAAGGCCGCAATTCCTGCGCGCTTTCATAGATGCGGCAGCCGATGCCGCGCCGATGCAGCATCAGCGCAAGGGTCAGCCCGCCGATACCGGCGCCGGCAATGACGATTTGCATGTCTACTCCTGGTCTTATTTGTTATGCAACATAACAAAATCACCTTGCATTTCGCACGAGGGATTTCCCGCAATCCGGTGGCGCGGCGGCGACGTGTGCATTAGTGTTGAGGCCCCGTTTCACGATCGCCGCCCGATGTCCAGAGCCTCCGCCCCACGCCCTCGCCGCCCTGCTGCCCGCGGCGAACACTTCGATCCGCATGTGCCCGGCATTCAGTACGGCGCCCTGGACGACCTGGTCGGCTACGCCATCCGCCGCGCGCAGATCCTGATCTACGAGGACTTCCTGGCCGCGCTGGCGCCATGGGACATCACGCCGCAACGTTATTCGGCGCTCACGCTGATCGCCGCCAATGAAAACCTCAAGCTCACGGACCTGGCGCGCATCCTGGGCATCGCGCGCTCGGGCGCGGTGCAGATCGTCAACCAGTTGCAGGACCTGGGCTACGTGGAGCGCCAGGAAGCCGAACGCGACCGGCGGGCGTATGCGCTGGCCATGACGCCGGCCGGCCACACCGCGCTGGCCGCCATCACCGATGCCGTGCAGGCGCACGACGCGCGCATCAGCGGCAAGCTGGGCGCGGCGGATCGGCGAAAACTGATCGGGCTGCTGGGCAAGCTGGGGTAGCGCGGCCCGCCATCACGCGCCCCGCCGGCAGGTAGCGCGGCTCCCAACTCCACGCAGGGCTGCGCCGCATCGTCCCGCCTTTTGCGCCCATGCGGGCATTCCCCTATTACTCCAGCCGCGTCAAAAAACTATCGTATTCGAGAATTATCAAATAAGAGAATTCTCGCTTCCGACAAAATGACTGCTGAAACCCTATACGACTTTGCCGTGGTCGGCGCCGGGATCGCCGGCGCCTCCGTGGCCTATCGCCTCAGCGCCTCGGCGTCCGTGGCAGTGCTGGAACGCGAGTCCCAACCCGGTTATCACTCCACCGGCCGCTCCGCAGCCATGTTCATGGAGACCTACGGCACCACGCAGATCAAGGCGCTTACGCGCGCCAGCCGCGCGTTCTACGAACATCCGCCCGAAGGCTTCTGCGAGCATCCTCTGCTCAGCCCGCGCGGCGTGCTGTACATCGCAACGCCGGACCAGAAGGACCTGCTGCAGGAAGTGTTCGAAGACTTCCATCGCCAGTCGCCCAATGTCACCCTGATCGACGCCGCGCAAGCGGTGGCCCGCGTGTCCTGCCTGCGCGAAGACGAGCTCTGCGGCGCGATCGAGGAACCCGACGCGCGCGACATCGACGTGCATGCCCTGCATCAGGGCTTTCTGCGCGGCATGAGCCGCCAGGGCGCGGTGCTGCACAACAATGCCGAATTGACCGGCGCCGCGTTCGAGAACGATGGCTGGACGCTGACCCTGGCCGATGGCCGCCAGATTCGCGCGCGCGCCGTCGTCAACGCCGCGGGCGCGTGGGCCGACCACACGGCAACGCTGTGCGGAGCCGCACCCGTCGGCCTGCAACCTTGCCGCCGCACCGCCTTCACCTTCAGCGGCCCGGACGACGTCGATTTCTCGCACTGGCCTGCCGTGGTCGGCGTGGACGAGAGCTATTACTTCAAGCCGGACGCCGGTCAGCTGCTGGGCTCGCCCGCCAATGCCGACCCGGTCGACGCGCACGACGTCGTGCCCGAAGAGCTGGATGTCGCAACCGGCATCTACCGCATCGAGACCGCGACGACGCTGACCATCCGCCGCCCGAAGCACATCTGGGCCGGCCTGCGTTCGTTCGTGCACGACGGCGATTTCGTGGTGGGCTGGGATGCAGCCACGCCGGCCTTCTTCTGGCTGGCGGCGCAAGGCGGCTACGGCATTCAGACCGCCGCCGCCACGTCCGAGCTTGCCGCCGCGCTGCTGACGCGCCAGCCCCTTCCCGATCACCTGCACGCGCACGGCGTCAATGCCGAGGCCGTGCGGCCCGAGCGCTTGCGCTGATCCAGTCACCGATAACCGAGACCCCGACATGACCGCCATCACCCGATACCCCAGCAGCCTGCCCCTGCCCTTCTCGCGCGCCACTCAGGCGGGCGGCTTTCTTTTCCTGTCCGGGCAGATCCCGCTGGACGCCGACGGCCAGGTCGTGCGTGGCGATATCACCGCCCAGACAAATGCCGCCATCGAGCGCATCAAGGAAACGCTCGCACTGGCCGGCGCCAGCCTGAAGGACGTGGTTCGCGTGACCGTGTGGCTGACCGACCTGGCGCTGTTCGCGCAGTTCAACGAGGCCTACCGCAGCCATTTCTCTTCCGATTTCCCCACGCGCTCCACCGTCGAGGCCAAGCTGGCCATGGACGTGGATGTCGAGATCGAAGTGCAGGCGTGGCTGGGCGACATTCAGGCCAAGAGTCCCGCAGGCGCCTGACGCTGTATTCGTTCGATTGCATGACACCGCCAGGCCCACGCCTGGCGGGGCGACACCCCCCAGCGCGCGCCCCGATGCCCGCGCCCTCAAAGCCCCTCTCTTGCGCGGAGCGTCATTCATGAAGATCTTTTCCGGGTCCCTGGCGACCGAAACGAACACCTTCTCCCCCATCCCGACCGGCCTGGCTTCCTACCGGGCGCGCGGCTACTTCCCCGCCGGCCAGCATCCGGACCGCATGCAGATGTTTTCGGGTCCGCTGTGGGCCGCGCGCCAACGCGCTGCAGGCAAGGACTGGACGCTCATCGAAGGCTTGACCGCGGGCGCGACGCCGGCCGGCATCACCCCCCGCCACGCCTACGAGACGCTGCGCGACGAGCTGCTGGACGACCTGCGCCGCGCGGGCAAGGTGGATATCGCGCTCTTCGGCCTGCATGGCGCGATGGTCGCCGACGGCTACGACGACTGCGAAGGCGACCTGCTGCGCCGCGCGCGGGAGATCGTCGGCCCGGACGCCGTGATCGGCGCCGAACTCGATCCGCACTGCCACCTGACGGACGCGATGGTCGAGAGCGCCGACTTCCTGGTCTGTTTCAAGGAATACCCGCACACCGACATCCTCGAACGCGCGTTCGATCTGGTCGACCTGTGCGTGGCGCGCGCCGAGGGCCGCATCAACCCCACGCGTGCGGTCTACGACTGCGAGATGATTTCCATCATGCACACCAGCCGCGAGCCGATGCGCAGCTTCGTGGACCGCCTGCTCGCGATGGAAGGCAAGGAAGGCGTGCTGTCCGTGTCCATCGCCCACGGCTTCCCGTGGGGCGACACGCCGGACATGGGTTCGAAGGTGCTGGTCTATACCGACGGCGACGCCGCGCAGGCCGAGGCGCTGGCGCGCACGCTGGGCGAAGAGATCATCGGTTTCCGCGACCAGCTGGCGCCGCCCTACCCCGGCGCGGACGACGCGCTGGATCAGGCGCTGGCACACAACGAGTTTCCGGTGGTGCTGGCCGATTCGGCCGACAACGCCGGCGGCGGCGCACCCAGCGACGCGACCTTCATCCTGGAACGGGTGCTGGCGCGCGGCATCACCGATGTGGCCACCGGCCCGTTCTGGGATCCGGTTGCCGTGCAACTGTGCTTCGAAGCCGGCGAAGGCGCGCAGATCAAGCTGCGCGTGGGCGGCAAGGTGGCGCCGGTGTCCGGCCAGCCGCTGGACCTGGATTGCGAGATTCTGGCGCTCAAGCGCGACGCCGTCATGACTGGCCTGGCCGGCACGCCCGCGCTGCTGGGAGACGTGGCCGTCGTGCGCACCGGCGGCGTGACCCTCGTCATGACCACCTCACGCACCCAGGCCATGGGCACTGACCTCTTCACGCAGTTCGGCGTGGACCTGGCCGCGATGAAACTCATCATCGTGAAGTCGTCGCAACATTTCTATGCCTCGTATTCGAAGGTCGGCCGCCACGTCATCTACGTCGAAACGCCGGGCGCCATCACGAATGACCTCAACACGCTGCCGTTTGTTAAACGCAAGTTGCCCAAGTGGCCCTTCAAGGGCTGAGGCCCATGCCCCGCAGCCGGGGGCCGATCCGACAACCATTGCCGCCCTGCCCGGGCACATAGAACCAACCAGGGGAAATCCATGATCAGACGTTTCAGCCTGCTGGGAGCCGCCGCGCTCCTGGCCATGAGCGCCGCGACCGGTGCACTCGCCCAGACCAAGACGCTGCGCATCGTGCCGCACGCCGACCTGAAGACGCTGGACCCGCTTTTCAACACCGCCTACATCACACGCAACCACGGCTACATGGTGTTCGACACCCTGTTCGCGCAGGACAGCAAGGGCCAGGTCAAGCCGCAGATGGTGGACACCTGGACCAAGTCGGAAGACGGCAAGACCTGGACCTTCACGCTGCGTCCTGGCCTGAAGTTCAACGACGGCACGCCGGTGACGGCCGAGGACTGCATTGCGTCGATCCAGCGCTGGGCAAAGAAGGACACGCTGGGCCAGGCCATGATGGCGGCCGGTGCGGAATTCGCCGCCACCAACGAAAACACGTTCACGCTGACGCTGAAAGAGCCCTTCGGCCTGGTGCTGGACGCGCTGTCCAAGCCCTCGGGCATGCCGCCCTTCATCATGCCCAAGCGGCTGGCCGCCACCGATCCGAACACCCAAGTCACCGAAATGGTCGGCTCGGGTCCGTTCCTCTTCAAGCGCGATGAATGGGTGCCCGGCAACAAGGTCGTGTACGTGAAGAACCCGGCCTATGTGCCGCGCTCCGAAGCGCCTGACGGCCTGGCGGGCGGCAAGAACGTGAAGGTGGACCGCGTGGAGTGGGTCTACATCCCCGACGGCAACACCTCGACGGCCGCGCTGATGAACGGCGAGGTCGACATGATCGAACAGGTCACGCCCGACTTCCTGCCCGTGCTGGAAACCAACCCGGACATCACACTGAGCACGTCGGTCGCTTCGCAAGGCATGGTGATCCTGAATTCGTTGCATCCGCCGTTCAACAACCCGCTCGCGCGCCAGGCGGTGTACTACCTGGTCAGCCAGAAGGAAATGCTGACCGCGATGGGCTACCCGGACAAGTACCGCGTGGACTACTGCGCCACCATGTACATCTGCGGTTCGCCCCTGGCCACGGACGCGGGCGCCGCGCCCTACGCCAAGACCGATCCCGCACGCGCCAAGCAGCTGCTTCAGGAGGCCGGCTACAAGGGCGAGAAGGTGGTGCTGCTGTACCCCACCGATCACCTGAGCGCCCCCGCCGTCATGGTGCTGGCGCAGAACCTGAAGAAGGCCGGCGTGAACGTGGACCTGCAGTCGATGGACTGGGCCTCGCTGGCCGGCCGCCGCCTGAAGAAGGATCCGCCCACCCAGGGCGGCTGGAACATCTTCCTGACCTGGGGCGGTTACTTCGACGCCAGCACGCCGGTGACCAACCCCTGGCTGTCCGCCGCCTGCGGCAACAGCCTGCCGGGCTGGCCGTGCGACAAGGAACTGGACACGCTGCGCACCAACTGGATCCGCGAGACCGACGCCGCCAAGCGCAAGGACCTTGCCGCGCAGATCCAGGCGCGCGCTTACCAGACGGTGCCGTACGTGATGTGGGGCGAGTTCAAGCCTGTGTTCGCCGTGCGCGGCTTGAAGCAGACCGATCTGATCAAGTCCGGCATTCCGGTGATGTGGAACATCGAGAAACCGTAAGGCAGACGCCGGGCGCCCTGCGCGCCCGGCCGCAAGCCGGGGGGAATCCAGCGTGAAATTCATCCTGCGCCGCATCGCGGCCGTCATACCCGTCATGGCCGTCGTGGCCGTCGTGGTGTTCCTGCTGATACACCTGTCGCCGGGCGATCCCGCGGCGGTCATCGCGGGCGACAACGCCACCGCCGACGACGTAGAAAAAATCCGCCAGAACCTGGGGCTGGACAAGCCGCTCCTGCAGCAGTTCGTCATCTGGATCAGCCATATCGCCGTGGGCGACCTGGGCACGTCGATGTCCACGCAGATGCCCGTGTCGCAACTCATCGCGCAGCGCATGGGTCCCACGATCTCGATCGCGCTCTTCACGATGCTGTTTGCCGTGCTGGCCGCGATTCCGCTAGGCGTGCTGGCCGCCTGGAACGCCGGCAAGTGGCTGGACAGGCTGGTGATGGTGGGCGCGGTCTGTGCGTTCTCGGTCCCCGTGTTCCTGATCGGCTACAGCCTGGTGTACGGCTTTTCCATCAAGCTCGGCTGGCTGCCGGTGCAGGGCTACAAGCCGCTGGCCGACGGCCTCGTGCCTTACCTGCGTCACTTGGTGCTGCCCTGTCTGTCGCTGGGCCTGGTCTACATGGCCCTGCTCACCCGGATGACGCGCGCCACCATGCTGGAAGCCCTGTCCGAAGACTACATCCGCACCGCGCGCGCCAAGGGCCTGTCGTCCGGTCCCATCGTCTGGCACGCGCTGAAGAACGCCGCCAACCCCATCGTCACCACCATCGGCGTGGGTGTGGCGCTGCTGATCGGCGGCGTGGTCGTAACGGAAACCGTGTTTGCGATCCCCGGCCTGGGCCGCCTGACCATCGACGCCGTGCTGCGCCACGACTACCCGGTCATCCAGGGCGTGCTGCTGGTGGCCTCGGGCATCTACGTGCTGATCAACCTGCTGGTCGACCTGAGCTACCGGCTCTTCGATCCGCGCATCCGCTACTGAGAAGAGGCAACGCATGAACACGACCACCCTGCCGCTTCCCGCCGCGCGTCCGCGCCTGCGGCGCGCCTTCCGATCCGTGCGCCGCCATCCCATGTTGTATGCGGGCGGCGCCATCCTGCTGGCGCTGGCCGCCATCGCGCTGGCTGCGCCGTGGCTGGCCACCGTCGACCCGCAAGAGATCAATCCGATGGCGCGCATGAAACCGCCATCGGCCGAACACCTGTTCGGCACCGACGCGCTGGGCCGCGACGTCTACTCGCGCACCGTCTGGGGCGCCCGCATCTCGCTGCTGGTCGGCATCGTGGTGGCGGTCGTCTCCACCGCGGCCGGCGTGGTGCTGGGCATGATGGCGGGTTACTTCCGCCGCATCGACGCCGTCATCATGCGCATCATGGACGGCCTGATGGCCATTCCCGGCGTGCTGCTGGCCATTGCGCTGATGGCCACGCTGAAGGGCGGTCTGGGCACCGTCATCATCGCCATCGTCGTGCCCGAAGTGCCGCGCGTCGTGCGCCTGGTGCGCGCGCTGGTGCTGACCATCCGCGAACAGCCGTACATCGAGGCAGCCGTCTCGGTCGGCACGCGCGTACCGTCGATCCTGCTGCGCCACATTCTGCCCAATCTTTTCGCGCCGCTGATGGTGCAGGCCACGTTCATCGCGGCCTCGGCCATCCTGACCGAAGCGGTGCTCAGCTTCCTGGGCGTGGGCATCCCGCCGCACATCCCAAGCTGGGGCAACATCATGGCCGAAGGCCGCAACTTCGTGGCCGTGGCGTTCCACATCATCCTGTATCCGGGCCTCTTCCTGGGCGTGGCCGTCCTGGCCGTCAACCTGGTCGGCGACGGGCTGCGCGACATGCTCGATCCCCGCCTGGCCAAGAAGCTGTAGGAGCGCACATGCAAACCCAACCCGTCCTGCGCGTGCAAGACCTCACCACCTGTTTCGACGGCGACGACACCACCGTGCTGGCCGTCGACAAACTCTCGTTCGACCTCCTGCCCGGCGAAACACTGGGCCTGGTCGGCGAATCGGGCTGCGGCAAAAGCGTCACCTCTTTATCCATCATGCGGCTGCTGCGCGCCCCCGGGCGCGTCGCGGGCGGCAGCATCGAGTTCGACGGCCGCGACCTGCTGGCGCTGCCCGAGAAATCAATGCGCGCCATCCGCGGCAACCAGATCTCGATGATCTTCCAGGAGCCCATGACCTCGCTGAACCCCGTCATCACGGTGGGCAAGCAGATCAGCGAATCGCTCATGCTGCACCAGGGCCTGTCGCGCCGCGAAGCGCTGGTGCAGGCCGAGGCGCTGCTGGACCTGGTGCAGATTTCCGATCCGGCGCGCCGCGTGCGCGAGTATCCCTACCAGCTCTCGGGCGGCATGCGCCAGCGCGCCATGATCGCCATGGCGCTGGCCTGTCAGCCCAAGGTGCTGATCGCCGATGAACCCACCACGGCGCTGGACGTCACCATCCAGGCGCAG
>NZ_DIEJ01000270.1:0-6409 GCF_002418565.1 Achromobacter sp. UBA5777
CTAAATCAGTAAGTTGGCACCCTTACCCTGTATAGGTACTCTCTGTTTTTCGTGGCCTGCCTCGCCCACGAATTTCGCCAGTCATGACTTTGCTCCTGCATTTTATTAACGGAAAAGAATAAGTGATTTTGCGCGGAGGCTTCAATCAGTTTATCCCCGGCGGTGACGAGGTGGCCACCTATGCCGACTGGACAGGGGACTGACTATTGCCATAACGCCATCGCAGGTTGCTTCAGTAAACCTGCTAATCCCGTACAATGGCGAATTCGCTATATCCGCTTCTCGCACTTAGCTGCCATAAATCGGCCAGGCAATCACAGGTCATTTCTGTCTCGCAAAGAAGGTGCCGTTTCTGCTTTGCGTTGACACCCCTAAATATTAGAATTAAAAGGAGAGAGTTACTGGAAAAAGGCAGCGGAGGCAGTGACAATCGTGGCTTGAAGCCACTACTCGATGGATGCGGACATGTAGTTGGCGTCATTCGACAAAACTAGCAAACTTCTAATAGTCACCATTTCTCCCGTCTGGCGGGAGTGCTGTCAAATGCCCCCCTCATCTCTGTGTGGGAAATGAAGGGTGAAGGGGAAATAGATGACAGCGTTATTTCTACGCCCAGAATACTGAATACCTTGTACAGACGATCAATACTGGCGCTAGCAGGGTTTGCTTCCAGGCGGGCATAGGTTTGCTGCGTTACGCCAAGCCTCTCAGACACATCTTTTTGCGTGAAGCCCTTGATTTTGCGAAACCCGATTAGCACAGGTCTGAGCTGGTTCAGCGTTTTTATCGGGAACTGATTATTCATAAGTGACCTGCCTCGCAGACTGAGTAGGGAGTACCGCCCTGTAATACAGCAGGTAAGGTGTATTTTGTGTTATACAGACTATAGGCTGTAAAACCTTTATTGAAAAGATGCTGATGTTCCAGGGGCATGCCGAGCATGGACGATTTTCTGCGGGGCGGTATTTCGCTACGGGGGAGATTGCGTTCGGGCAATGTACCGGTGTAAAAAACGTCAATTTTTCAAAACCGCTGTTATCGGGATAAGCTGAAAACTCCGAAGGCAGACACAGCCACGAATAATGTCAGACTTAAGCTCTGTAGCTGTCTTCTTTTGCCTGTAAATAACGTCTAGTTTGACTCTGATGAAGGCTGTACCAGGCAGAGAACATGTCACTCTCGGGGCCGGATGATAAAATGTGTTCAACTGGCTGGGCAGGGTAATAGCGAAGAACGTTCTCTGAAATTCGATTCAGCTCAGCGTAACGTGCGCTGTAGGTATGTATAATCCATTGCATCAATTTTGCATCCGTATTATTCGCAGATTACACACAAGAAGCTTAACAATGGCTGAAAGAGTGAGCAGGGATATGTAACAAAAACAAGGGCTTCAAGATGAACTGGATAAAACCGGAGCAGAGCAAGCCCTGTTCCGGTTTGTCAGGCTTTGGAATTTCTTCCAGGCCCCTGCAGCTAGTCACAACAAACACATTAATGTTTTCATTGCTTCAATTCAATATTATTGTGTGAAAGGGATTCCATCGAAATCGGCTTATGCATGCTTAAAACTAAACTGCCCCGGCTGCAGTCATTTGGTTGCTGTGGGCTCTGTACTGTGTCTAATAGTGAAAGAATCTTACGTTATAACGAAGGAAATTGCTGAATGACTCTACGATTGCAGACGGAATCACCCGCTGACCAGGATATGTTTAGAGGCAGCAGTCATGAAAAAGTTGCAGAGAATGTGGCTCAGATCATCAGGACACCTGATGTCAATATTATTGGTCTGGAAGGTGAGCTGGGTTCAGGTAAGTCAACAATATTGAAGTTCCTGCAGAAAAAGCTTAAAGATGATTTTACGTTCATTAACTTTGATGCAGAACGTTACCATCATGGCTCAACTAAAAAAGCGCTTATCGATGTCATCCACCACGGGGTCAGCCTACAATGTCCGGGCTCCCGGGATGTGTTGGATAAGTATAAAAATCTGGCTCTGGGTAACATCGTTGAATACGACAAGAGGGTCAGCAGCAGGCTAAGCTGGTTGACCGTCGTTTTTATTTTACTGTCATTGCTTTCCGTGCAGATGCTTCGTTATGTGCTAACAGACCTTAATCAATATTTTACTAACAAGGAGTCATTATTAGGGTGGCTTTTTTATGTTGAGGTGGCCGCGTTTCTTTCTCCTGCCATTATGGTCGCAGGACTGGCATGCCTGCAGAACATGGAATGGTACAGAAAGAAAGGGTATTCGAGTATTGGTGATTTGTTCAAACGCAACAGTACTGACAGGATTGAAGAGACTTGGCTAGTTAATAAGGAGGTCGGAGCTATTGAGCTGGCTGAAGCTCTGCAGGGATTTACCTCCAAAGAGGTCATTTCCCATGGAGATCGCTTCATCCTTATCATTGATAATCTGGACCGAATCAGTGCAGACAAAGTGAAAGAGCTCTGGAGTGATATGGAGCTTATTGCCGGAGCCACTCATGAACACTTCAGGATAGTGGTGCCCTATTCGGCAAGACAGGTTTCAGCCTCACTTTCTGTGGCGGGTTTCAGCGGGCGTGAGTTTATTGCAAAGCGGATTCCTGTAAGTTTTCAGGTTCCTCCTCTTATTTCGGCAGGATGGCAGGAAGCGTTAAGGCAGTACTGGAAAGAAACAGTAAATGAGGATGCAGGGATAGCGTGCCGGGAAGCAACGGTGTTGCTTGAGCGCTGGAAACCCTCTGAGTATCCTCGTATCACACCGCGATTAATGAAGAAGTTTGTTAATGATATTCATATTCTGAACCTTACCGTTCCTGCAACAGAAGAACATCGCCATATTCTTATTGCTCTCTACTTACTGGTGGTCAGATACGGGGAGCGAGATATTAAAGTATTACTTCGCGATCCCAAAGCTAGTCAGACCGAACCCGGTATTGCTCCGGATGATTTTGACGAGATGCTCTCGCTAACTTATCAACAAATATCCCGAATTTTTAATAACGATACAGAAAGATGGAGCGAATTTCTGATGAGCATCCACTATCAGTCCACGGTGGAGCTTGCCAGGAGCGAGTTGCTTGATACGCCTCTTAAAGACGCGATTGGTGCTATAAATATCCCACGGCTTGAAGAACTGACGGCCTTGTGGGGTTTCGCTGAAGCATGGCAGCGAGTGGCACCACATATTCAGATGCGAGACTGGCTGGTTTCTTATAGCCGGATGGATGAGAAGTGTCAGGCTCTCGCCGAACCGCAACTCAAAGTCGCAGTGCAAATGCTGAATCAGAGTTATGCTGTTTCACTCAGAGAAAAGAATGATGAAGGTTTCGTATTGAGTCTGCAGAAACTGATGGCTGACGGGCGGATAAGCCTAGAGCCTTTCGTCGAAAGGCAAATATCGTTTATTGTGAGTAAACTTGATGAAATTCAGGATTCAGAAAAATTGGAGGCTGAATCCACGAAGACGTTGCTGCAGGAAGCTGATTCATACTCTGTTCTGGCCGGTGAATCACTACTGAATAAAATGGAGAATTTTGTAGATGGCGTATTTTATGTGGAATACCTTGTCAATAATGAAGAGACCTTGTCAAACCTNNAAATTGGCACACTAGATATCGGAAATCACGGTCGGGAGGAGATGTTACGCTATGGAGCTGAGCAACCTCAGATAGACCTTTTTAATCCGGGAATTATCCGGCATATCAATATTGCATCGAAGGCGGTACAGAACGTAATTGGAAAGAATGATGGTACAGGTGGGGCTCAGGTTAGCTCTGCAATAATGACGCTTAAAAATCGTCAGGTTGTTGAGGACGTTATCCATTTCAGAAAAATTGTTCTGAGCCCGGACTGGAATAATAATGTTTTAAATCAATATTATCTTAATAATACGGCGACGAGGAATCTCTTCCCTGCGGAATTTGCTGCACAGGCTGTTGCTCACATGGTGCTCCATGGTAACTATGCCGGTATCGAGTCGTACAGTGAACATATTGGTGAGGAACGGTTTGACCTGGCTTTGGCTGCATATCTTCGTTATCTACGTACTGCCGAGAGTATCTTTATAGCACTTAAGGATAAAAATGTTCTGCCGTACATCAAAAATGCTGTTGGCAGGATTGTTGATTTAGGTCTTCTGGTGAATATACCTGTCCTGAGCTTTGTTAAAGGTCAGTATGACGTCATCAAAGAAGCTACAAATGCAACCTCTCTTTTAATATTTGTGCGAGAGCGTCAAAAAGCACTGTCAGAGAAAATAATTGAGTCTGATGTGAATGCTATGGGTCCAGTATTTCTCCATGACGTATATCAGTCAGGTGAGCAGTTTGATATTTTGAAGAAAAAGCTGAACGCCCTGGCATGTGGAGTATTTAGTTCTTCTGAAAGGCTTATTGAGTGTTTTACGGTTCTTCCTGTGAACATGCGCTTTATCCTTGAACAAATGCAACTTCAGGGGCAGCATATCCGGATGGAAGGTAGTGTGGGTATCTTTGCATCATGGTTCCGTGATGCAGAGCCAGACGTTGTCACAAATGCCGAGAACATTCATTTTCTGTGGTCTTGCCTCGACGATACCCAGAGAGAGACTGTACTTGATGAGTTGCACGATGTCTTACTTNNGTATTGACAGCCGTATTGCGATTATTACCCGTTTTCATAATGAGTTGTCGTTTATTGAACCTGAGAAGGCCGTTGAACGCAGGGCTATTGCGGCGCTGTTTAGCGCTTCTGTTGATAATGTATTATTGTCTCAATGGCTTGACCGTCAGACGTTTTCATTTTCATCATGGTCTCCGGAGGACGCCCGTACGGCAACGAGTTGTATAATGAATAACTCGGAGATTTTTCCTCTCATCTGCAGGAATTCACAGTATATTAAAAACAGAATGTTACCAGAGAAAGCGGACGTTACAGAAGATAGTGATACGTTTCCGGACTGAGTTCGTTCTTTAAATCCTATACCTGAAGACCACAGCGGTGGTCTTTGGGAGTTTTTTTATTGCCTGATATACATTAAGCATGTTATATCTTGCTAAGAAATAATCATTCAGGGATTAATCATAACTACTGAAGTTATGTTGTGTTCTTTTCTTTTAAAAATAAATTATTCAGATTTATTTTCTATTGATTTAATGAGGTAGGGAATGACAGAAAGTGCTTTGCTTTTGCGAGAGGCATTTAATGAATCGGTTAACTATATGACATGGTCTTTTTATTCACTGATAACTGCTTACGTTTCGATGGCTTTTTATGATAGAGTTGAGGTTAAGACCCGAATAAATAATTATCTGAATAAGTTACTTTTCGTGATTGCTATGTCCGTTTTTATCCCAAATATGTACTTTGTTTCAATGGTGTTCAGAGGAAAGTTAGGCACCGCAGCTGGCGTTGCGTCATTCATTATTGGGCTACTTTTCATGATGTTAAACTCGGCACCTGTAATTACTGGTATCGTACAGCAGCGCAAAGATTGAGTTTTATGAGTATAGTCAGTTGGGTTTTCATCTGTTTTATCAGACTTAGAAAAATGAAATCTTTCAATTCATTGATTTTAAACGCAAAAAAATTTCTAAATGATCAGAATTATAGGGTGCTCGCTCTGTTCGATCACCGAACACGAAGGCCGTATTATTCAGAGCCGTTCCGAAGAGTCGATTGTTAACGAGATCGAAGCGATTCGCGACACGGTGCCGGGCTTTACCGGCGTGATCTCCGATCTGGGTGGTCCAACGGCCAACATGTACATGCTGCGCTGTAAATCGCCGCGCGCCGAGCAGACCTGCCGTCGTCTCTCCTGCGTCTATCCGAGCATTTGCGAGCATATGGACACCAACCACGAGCCGACTATCAATCTTTACCGTCGCGCCCGTGACCTGAAAGGCATCAAGAAGATCCTGATCGCCTCCGGCGTGCGTTACGACATTGCGGTGGAAGATCCGCGCTACATCAAAGAGCTGGCGACGCACCACGTTGGCGGTTATCTGAAGATCGCCCCGGAGCACACCNNCAAAATGATGAAGCCGGGCATGGGCAGCTATGACCGCTTTAAACAGCTGTTTGATACCTATTCAAAACAGGCGGGGAAAGAGCAGTATCTGATCCCATACTTCATCTCCGCACACCCCGGCACCCGTGATGAAGACATGGTGAATCTGGCGCTGTGGCTGAAGCAGCGTCGATTCCGTCTGGATCAGGTGCAGAACTTCTACCCGTCGCCGCTCGCCAACTCGACGACCATGTATTACACCGGCAAAAACCCGCTGAGTAAGATTGGTTATAAGAGCGAAGACGTGGTGGTGCCGAAAGGGGATAAACAGCGCCGTCTGCATAAAGCGCTGCTGCGCTATCACGATCCGAAAAACTGGCCGCTGATCCGTCAGGCGCTGGAAGAGATGGGGAAAAAGCACCTGATCGGCTCGCG
>NZ_DIEJ01000270.1:6469-25774 GCF_002418565.1 Achromobacter sp. UBA5777
GGAAGAGATGCGCGAAGCGCGCCGCCAGAACCGCAACACGCGCCCGGCGCTGACCAAACACACGCCTATTGAGCATCAGCGTTCGAACGGTGTTGCGGGAACGAAGAAGAACGTAAAACGTAAGACCGGTTAAACCTGTAACAATGCCCGGTGGCGCTGCGCTNNGGGAGAGGGCAGGGTGAGGGGATCACCCGCCAAACTGATCCGGGTCCGGCCCAAGCCGTTTGCCCTGATCCAGCTTCGCAATTTCACCCAGCTCGTCTTTATCCAGGCGGAAATCCCAGACGTCGAAGTTCTCGGCGATACGCGATGGCGTGACCGATTTCGGGATCACCACCAGACCGCTATCCAGATGCCAGCGAATGACGATCTGCGCCGGGGTTTTACCGTACTTATCCGCCAGTTCACGGATGATTTTCTGGTCAAACACCCCTTCGCCGCCCTGAGCCAACGGGCTCCAGGATTCGGTCTGGATCTTGTGCGTGGCGTTCCATGAATGAAGCTGGCGCTGCTGCATCAGCGGATGCAGCTCAATCTGGTTAATCACCGGCGCGACGCCCGTTTCATCAATCAGGCGTTGCAGATGATGAACCTGGAAATTACAGACGCCGATGCTTTTTATCAGCCCCTCTTTTTGCAGTTCAATCATCCCTTTCCAGGCATCAACGTAATGGTCGATAGCCGGTACCGGCCAGTGCATGAGATAAAGATCGACGAAATCGAGCTGGAGTTTCTCCAGACTCTCCTGCAACGCTTCGCGGGGACGCTTTTGATCGTCGTTCCACAGCTTGGTGGTGATGAAAAGCTCATCCCGGGGAACGCCGGCGCTGGCAAGCGCTTTTCCCACGCCGTCCTCGTTTTTATAGGCGGCGGCGGTATCGATGGACCGATAGCCGACTTCCAGGGCTTTATGAATGGCGGAGACGACCTCGTCGTTACCGGCTTTCCATACACCTAGCCCCAGCTGGGGCATCACGTTGCCGTCCTGTAGCTTGATTACGGTTTGGTTTGCCATTTTTCCTCCTTCAGGTGCTCATCGCCGGAGGGAACCTCCGACGATGTGATGTGCATTAAGTCTGGACGAAATGTCAAAAAACGAAAGTCAGGATCCTAAAAACGCTTAGCGTGCCGCTTCGTAAATACGACGGCTGACGTCCAGGGTGATGTCGCCATGCTCGCCGATCTGCGTCATACCGTGTGCTTCCAGTTTCGCCAGCAGGGCAGGGATGGAGCTGCCGTCCAGGCCGTAGCCAGAGAGACGCGTTGGCACGCCCAGGCTTTCAAAGAAGTGACGGGTGGCTTCAATCGCGGCATCAATACGCGCATCGTCGGAACCGTCGGTGATGTTCCACACGCGTTCGGCGTACTGGAGCAGTTTGGCGCGTTTAGCGTCACGTTTTTCGTTCCACAGCGCAGGCAGAACCACCGCCAGCGTCTGGGCGTGATCCAGGCCGTGCATCGCCGTTAGCTCGTGGCCGAGCATATGGGTAGCCCAGTCCTGCGGCACGCCTGCGCCGATCAGGCCGTTCAGCGCCTGGGTGGCAGCCCACATCACGTTGGCACGCACGTCGTAATTTTCAGGCTCTTTCAGCGCTTTTGGACCTTCTTCAATCAGCGTCAGCAGAATGCCTTCCGCGAAACGATCCTGAATTTTGGCGTTTACCGGGTAAGTAACGTACTGCTCAACGGTGTGAACAAAGGCGTCGACCACGCCGTTCGCCACCTGACGCGCAGGCAGGGTATAGGTGTAAACCGGATCGAGGATCGCGAACACGGGCTGAACGTGTTCGTTCATAAAGGCCTGCTTGTCACCGGTGGTTTTACGGGAGATGACCGCGCCTTTGTTGGACTCTGATCCGGTGGCCGGCAGCGTCAGCACGGAGCCCATCGGGATCGCACTGCTGATGTCGCTGCCGCCCGTTTCCAGAATATGCCACGGGTCGATGTCGTCAGCGTAATGGGCCGCCGCCGCGATGAATTTGGTGCCGTCCAGCACGGAACCGCCGCCCACCGCCAGCAGGAAGGTAATTTGCTCCTCACGGGCGATTTTTACCGCGTTCATCAGCGTTTCATAAGACGGGTTAGGCTCGATACCGCCGAACTCGCGCACGTTCAGTCCGTCCAGGGCGCTGTAAACCTGATCCAGCACGCCGGTTTTTTTCACGCTGCCGCCACCGTAGGTGATCAGCACGCGGGCGTCAGCGGGGATTTGCGCGCGCAGGTCGGCGATGGCGTCTTTACCAAACAGAATGCGGGTTGGGGTATGAAGATTAAAGTTGTTCATGGCTTGTTCCCTGTAGTGGGTAAAAAATCGTGGTGGCGCAGAAGGCAACCTGATGCTGCTCATTGTGGCGGGCAGGCGCTATCCTCTCAATGCACATTCCTGCCGATGTCTTGCCCATTTCTACAGCGCGCTGGAGAAACGGTAAGAAAATGCGCACACTGTCAGCGTCGGAAACCGTACCCGGAGTAACTGAAAATGAACCGTGATGCCATCTGCCGCCAGCTAACGTCGCAGATTAAAAGACTGATAGATAACGGAAATGATTCGGCTGAGCTGTTGCCGGATATCCGATTGCTGTACGGTACCCAGCCCGGGACGCGCACCCCGGTGATGTATCAGCCCGGCATCGTGTTTCTCTTTTCTGGCCATAAGATTGGCTATATCAATGAGCGCGTGTTCCGTTACGACACCAATGAATATCTGCTTCTGACAGTACCTTTACCCTTCGAATGTGAAACTTTCGCGACAGAGGAGGTACCGCTGGCCGGGATCCGCGTCAACGTCGACATCCTCCAGTTGCAGGAGCTGCTGATGGAGATTGGGGAGGACGAACTTTTCCGGCCGTCAATGGCGGCAAGCGGTATCAACTCCGCGACCCTGTCGGAGGAAATTCTCTGCGCGATTGAACGCCTGTTAGACGTGATGGAAAGGCCGCTGGATGCGCGTATTCTCGGAAAACAGATTATCCGCGAAATTCTTTACCATGTGCTGCTGGGACCGGGCGGCGGGGCGCTGCTGGCGCTGGCGTATCGCAGGCTGAATCTGCCGGTACTGCGCGAATCGGTGTTCCTGACGGCCAAGACCAGCGCCATGGTGTGCTGGCTGTTCGTGGGGTCATCGATCTTCTCGGCGGCATTCGCGCTGCTGGGCGGCCAGCGCATCATCGAAGAATGGGTGCTGTCGCTGGGCCTCACGCCGATCCAGTTCCTGCTGCTGGCGCAGATCATCATCTTCCTGCTCGGCTGGCCGCTGGAATGGACCGAGATCATCGTGATCTTCATGCCGATCTTCGTGCCGCTGCTCAATACCTTCGGCATCGATCCGCTGTTCTTCGGCTTGCTGGTCGCGCTGAATCTGCAGACCGCGTTCCTGTCCCCGCCGGTGGCCATGTCGGCGTTCTACTTGAAGGGCGTGTCGCCGCCGCACGTGACACTGAATCAGATCTTCCTGGGCATGATGCCGTTCATGGGGATCCAGGTCGTCGCGATCTTTCTGCTGTACATGTTCCCGGGGATCGGCATGTGGCTGCCGACGGTGCTGTATCGGTAAGGCGTGAAGGTGTCAGACACCTGCTTTCACTCGGGTGTCAGACACCATTGCTGAGATACACCACGGCCGCGACGAGCCAGGATACCGCCAGCGCCACATAAGCCAGCAGCAGGGCCTGTGTAACGGACGCCGGCCAGTGCTTGCCCAAGCCGGCGCTTTTGCCCAGCGCGCCCAGCAAGAAGCCGCCGTTCGCGCCCGGCAAGGGCAGCAGGTTAAGCGCTGCCGTGGTGGCGGCGGTCAGGCCCAGCAACGTGGAAAATGGCAGACCTTGCGCGGCGGCATCGACGCGCGCCAGCAGCGCCTGCGCCGTGTGCAGCGGCGACAGCGCGCCGCTGACGATATTCGCAAATCCACCCGCCAGCGCCTGGACGCCCGCAGCGCCGCCGAGGAGCGCGCATGCCAGCGCCATCAGCGCGAAGCAGCCGGAAGCGCCGATGAACAGTTGCGCCCAGAGTGGCTGCGCTTCGAGGTGTTGCGGGTCAATGTCCGCGTCATCCACCGGCATCGTGGCGCCCGCCGTCTGGAAGCGGACCGCGCCGCCGACAGGCAACAGCCGGATGCTGACCTTGCCCAACCGCAACAGGCGCGGCCCCAGCCCGAACGACAGTTCATCCAGCGCCACGCCCAGCGCGCGTCCCGCGAAGGCCATCACCGCCACATGCACCAGCGCGCAAAGCGCAACGGCCAGCAACAGTCCGATGACCCCTGATGCCACCGTCACTCGCTTTCCGCCTTCGACAGCGACACTTTGCCGAACGTCATCCACACATGAGCCGTCTCGGACGCCTGCGCGCGATACGAGCCGGAGGCTTCACCCAGCCGCATGGCGACGGCGGTGAACTCCCAGGCCTGGGCGTCGTCGCAGTCGACCTTGCGTTCGGTGTAGGCGGGCAGTCCATGCGCACGCCCGAAGGCCAACGCCAGTTGCGCGTGCTCGGCCAGCTCGGCCGGCACGGACGGATGGTCCCAGCCCCAAAGGAAACTGCCGTCTTCGCTGTTCGACGTGCCGATGATCTGCACCGGCGAGGTGGCGACGATGCCGCCCGGCAACTGGAACACGATCAGGCCGCTATCCATGTCCACCGACCATTGCTCGGCCTCGTCCAGATGCCAGGTCGCGCAATGCGCCGTGGTGGCGGCCTGCATGCCTTCCATGCTTTGGGCAATGAAGTTCTGGACGTCGAATGGCTTGGTGTTGTCGGACATGCTGCTGGGTTCCTTGCGAGCGGAAGTTGAAAAGCCCTCGATCATACCGGCTCCTTGCGGCACATTTGCGTAAAACGATTAGCCGCCATACTATACGGCCACATATGAATAATCCCTTTCCGATCATGCTGGAACCCAAACATCACGCCTTGCTTGAAGAAGTTGCCCGCCGGGAATTGCCGTCTGCCGACGGCGTTCGCCTGTGTTTTCAGGTGCTTGCGCTGGCCGGCGCCATCGACCGGGATTGCGCAATGCGGCTGGCGCCCAAGCAGTTGTCTGAAGCCAAGTTCGTGCTGCTGTTCCTGTTGCACGGCCAGCCAGACGGGTTGCCGCCGCATGAACTGGCGACACGTGCGGGCGTGACGCGCGCAACGATCACAGGCTTGGTGGATGGGCTGGAGCGGGATGGGTTTGTCGAGCGCCAGGGCGGGCAGGCGGATCGCCGCAAGATTGCCGTGATGCTGACCGCCAAGGGCAGGGCGATGGCGGGCAGACTGTTCAAGGAGCACGCGGCATGGATCGGTTCGCTCTTTGACGGGCTGACCGGTGCGGAGCAACGGCAGCTTGGCGGGTTGCTGACGAAAGTGTGGCGCGGTACGGATGCAGGCCGGGTTGCCAGGCAGGAAGGTCAAGAATGAGCAAGGCGACGAGCAAGCAGGGGCCAGCCGCGCCGAGTAAAAGTCTCCGTGTTGCGGACAAACCGCCAGGCCGAGGCGTGAAGGACATTGCCCCGGCTCGGCTGGCGCAATTGAATGCAGGCGCGCCGGCCGCCACGCTGACGGAATGCCTTGCGGTGGACTTCGCGATTCTGATGCAGGCAGCAGTGCCTCAGGTAGGCGCTCAGGGCCTGGCCTTGATGCGCGAAGACAAGGCGGCCGGAATCTCCCGGCGGATGGCGAGAGCGGCCGGCATATTGCTGGACAGCGTGGGGCCGCAAGCCATCGCCGAACTGCAATCGCATCCGTCCGATACCGTCCGAGGCTGGGCGTGCTTCATGGTGGGTGCGTTACCGGGGGTGGTGGTGCAAGAACGGCTCGACCTGATTCGTCCGTTGGCCGACGATGCGCATTTCGGTGTGCGGGAATGGGCATGGCTGGCCGTCCGGCCGAAATTGGCGGCGGAATTGGAAACATCGGTCAAATGCCTGCGGCCCTGGACGCGGCATGCGTCGGAGCGCGGGCGGCGTTTTGCCAGCGAATCGCTGCGCCCGCGCGGGGTCTGGTGCACGCACATCGCGGCGCTGAAGGCTGATCCGGCCATCGCGCTGCCGCTGCTCGAACCGTTGCGGGCCGATCCGTCCGTTTACGTACAGGACTCGGTGGCCAACTGGCTCAACGACGCCAGCAAGGATCAGCCGCAGTGGGTGCGCCAAGTGTGCGCCCGATGGTCGGCGGGTTCGCCCAGCGACGCGACCGCACGAATCTGCAAGCGCGCATTGCGATCAATCGGGCCTTAGCGGACACAAATCTCCGTTCGCCTTCGCCGGTGCATCAGTGGCTCGGGATCCGCCGAGCTGGGAAGCAAAGCCTCAATACGTCAGCGGCGCGCCCGTGACGACCTCATACAAAAACCGGTCCAGCGTCTCGGTCTGGCCGTCGGGCCGGTCGAAGTAGGGCGCTTTTTCCAGTTCGGCCAAGGTCGATTCAAGATACGTGTGGATCAGCGGGAAGCGAGGACCGTGTTCGGCTTCGCCCGCCGCCATCTTGATGGCCAGCAGTTCATTGATCTCGGCGCGCAACGCGGCGTCGGTGATGATGACGTCGGCCAGATCGGCGAAGCGCATCGGCGGAACGCCCCGGCCGCTGTCGATCCATTGCGCCGCCAGCACGGGGCGCAGGACGTACAAGTATTTCTTCAGGCGAACCGTGTCGCCCTGCAACGATTCGCGGAAGTTGCGGCCGGCCATCGACACGTAATGCCAGCGACCCTTGGTGCTGGAAAAGTACGCACTCCGAAAGTGCCGCAGCCATGCGCTGACGGCCTCGTCCTGGCGATAGATGATGGGCGAATCCAGCCACTCGAAAAGCGTGGGGTTGGAACCGCGCAAGAGTTGCAGGGACTTGCGCAGCTCCCAGCCCGAGACGTCCAGTTCGTCGTCAATCGGCAGCTCGATCACGTCGCGTTGCGGCGCCACGCGCAGATACCAGTCCAGCTTGTGCACGTACAGAAAGCGCACGTCGTAGTCGCTGTCGGGCGAGGCAAAGCCCCAGCCGCGGCTGCCGGATTCGCAGGCGAGCAGGACGCGCACGTCGTGGCGCTGCTCGATGTCTTGCAGGGTCGCCATGACGCGTTCGCGCACGGCAGGATCGATGGGGTGGGCGTGCAGGATCGTAGTCATGCCCCGCATCCTAGCACCGCCCGGCCATCGGCCCGGCCGCGGTTCAAAGCTGGCTCATGCCGCCGTCGGCAATGATCTCCGTGCCCACGATGAAGGCCGATTCGCGCGCGGCCAGGTGCAGGACGGTCGCCGCGATTTCCTGCGGCGTGCCGAAGCGGCCCAGCGGAATCTGCGCCTGGATGCTGGCGGCGGTTTTCTCCAGCGTGTCGGCATCCAGGCCCAGCTTTCCGTAGATCGGCGTGGTGACCGGCCCGGGGCTGACGACGTTGACCCGGATGCCGCGCGGCAGCCATTCAGCGGACAGCGTTTTCGCCAGCGAGATCAGCGCCGCCTTGCTGGCCGCGTAGATCGACGACGCCGGCATGCCGATATGGGCGTTGATGGACCCGTTGAGCACAATGGACGCGCCTGCGTTGAGCAAGGGATCCAGCGCCTGCAGCTGGAAGAACACGCCTTTTACGTTGGTGTCGAACGTCTGGTCCCACAGGTCTTCGGTGGCGTCGGCGAGCCGGGCGAACTTGGCGATGCCTGCATTGACGAAGACGGCGTCCAGCCGCACGCCGGCCGATGCGAGGGCGTCGGCCAAGGCGGCGGCCGCGCCGGGCGCACCGGCTGTGTTCTGGATGGCCAAGGCGTTGCCGCCCAGGGTGGCGCGGGTCTTCTCCAGCGCCGCGGCGTCGCGGCCGGTGAGGATGACGCGGGCGCCTTCGGCGGCGAAGGCTTGGGCCGCAGCGAGGCCGATGCCGCTGGTGCCACCGGTGACCAGGACGGTCTTTTGTTCAAAACGGTTCATGACGGGTTCCTTTGGTGTGGAGGTGAGGTGTAGCCATGTTGCGCCTTGCCCGGTGGTTTGTCGTACGATCTGACGCACAAACACGTTCGAAGAAATTGCACATGTGTGGCCCGGAACGTGTAGTCCCCGAGGAAGAGCCCACTATATTGAGCCCGCGATGCTGAGTGCCAATGAACTCTCGCTGTTGGAAGCCATCCGCGACAGCGGCAGCCTGTCCCGAGCCGCCGCCCGGCTGGGCAAGGCGCCGTCTTCCGTGTCGCACGCCGCGCGGCAGTTGGAGGAACGCTTTGACGCCCTCTTGTTCGACCGCCGCGGCTATCGACTGCAACTGACGCCCGCCGGCCAATTGCTGGCGGACGAAGCCGCGCGGCTGGCGCAGGATGTCAGCCGGCTTACGCAACGCGTGCGGCAGGTGGCCAGCGGCTGGGAAGACCGCCTGCACATCGTCAGCGACGAGATCCTGGAATTCGAACTCATGGCGCCGCTGATCCAGGCCTTCGACAAGCTGGATTCGGGCGTGCGGCTGCGCTTCACGCACGAGGTGCTGGGCGGCACGTGGGAAGCGCTGCGCGAAGGGCGGGCAGACCTGCTCGTGGGCGCGACCAACGAACCGCAGACGATGCCCAACCTGCAATGGGCGGCGTTGGGCGAGATGGAATGGCTATTTGCCGTATCACCGCGCCATCCGCTGGCCAAGGCAAAGGGGCCGTTACGCCAGGACCAGATCCAGCAGCATCGCGCCGTCGTCGTCGCCGACACGNNCGCGGCTCGTCGGCGCGCGGTTACGGCAGGGTCGGCGGGCAGGCCACGCTGGCCGTGCCCAGCATGCGCGCCAAGATCCTGGCGCAACGCGAAGGCCTCGGCGTCGGCTGGGTGCCGCGCCACCGCGTGGCCTCCCTGCTGACGCGAGGCGAACTGGTGGAAATGGCGACCGAGACGCCGCGCGAGCCCAACCTGCTGTATCTCGCGTGGCGCGGCGATCACGACGGGCGCGCGCTGCGCTGGTGGCTGGACCAGTTGCGCCAGCCGCGCATCGCGGCGGCGCTGATGCGGGGCATCGACGGGTTCGCCTGACGCGTTGTAGTCTTGACCGCGTGCGGCAACGCGGGCCTTCGGCTGGCCATACCGCGTACAACAGTCCAAAGGACAAACATGGAAGAGACAAGGCAGGAAACCGCGCTCGACTGGGCGTCGCTGGTCGACGACCTGAACCGGCTGCTGCGGCTGAAGACCACCGTCATCGGCATGAAGCTCTACGAGCACGAAGCCGACATGGCAGGTGTGAAGGGTCTGCGCCGGCCCAAGGCCACGCACACGACGGACCAGATCGTGGGCATGGCGGCGCGGTTGGGCTGGACGGTTGGCATTACGGGAGACGATCTGGTCGGCGCGCAATGCCGTGCGGTCATCGGGCTGGGGCCGCAGGACGAAGATTGGAAGCGCGGCAAGGAATATGTGGGGGTCTGGCACGCGACCGAAGCCGATGCCCGGGCGCGCCAGGAGGCACTGACGTGTGTGCCGGCGGGCAAGCACCGCGCCATGGTTGTGTCGCCGCTGGCGAACGGTCGCCTGACCCGCCGGACATCTGCCTCGTGTACGCCACGCCGGGCCAGATGATCATCCTGATCAACGGCCTGCAATGGAAAAATTATCGGCGCTTTGACTGGAGCGTCGTGGGGGAAACCGCCTGTGCGGACTCCTGGGGCAGGGCGCTTGCCACCGGCGAGCCCAGCCTGTCCTTGCCCTGTTTCGCCGAACGCCGCTATGGCGGCGTGCCGGACGATGAAATGCTCATGGCGCTGCCTCCCCGTTATCTGCCCATCGCCATCGAGGGCATGAAGGCGCTGGCAGCCAATGGCCTGCGCTATCCCATCGCGCCCTATGGCATCCAGAACGACGTGCGCGCCGGCATGGGGGTGAGCTACGCGCAGCCGCCCAAGGCTCAGGGGTGAATGCCGGCGTGCAGCGCCTGGGCCAGCGCGCGCGCGGCCGGTCCCAGCGGCCGGTCGATGCGGTGCGCAAGATAGGTTTCGGTGGTGATCTGGCTGTCGCGGCCCAGGCTGGCGGCGGGCACGCGCAGCAGACGGCCCTCGGTCAGGTCGCGCTCTACCTGCCAGAGCGGCAGCCGGCCCCAGCCGAGCCCGGACAGGATCAGCGCGTGCTTGGTGTCCTGGCCGCTGACGCGGCAGGTCTGCGGCGACAGCACGGCAAAGTCGCGGCCTTCGGACAGCGACGAGGGATCGGATTGCACGATCTGAAGGTGATCCGCCAGGTCCGCCGCGGTAAGCGCGCGGCCGGCGCGCGCGGACTGCGCCAGGGGATGCGAAGCGCCGACCACGGCCACCATCTGGATGGCGCCAAGCGCCTGCACCGCAATGCGCGGATGCCGGAAATGCTCGCCCGCCAGAATGCCCAATGTGTGCGTGCCGGCCAACAGCGCGTCGACCGGTCCGCCCAAGGGCAGCACCGAGACGCGCATCGCCACCGAGGGATACGCCGCGCGCATGTGGTTCAGCGCCGCGCCAGCCCGTTCGATCGGAAAGAGGGTATCCACCACCAGCGAAAGCTCCAGCTCAACGCCTTCGCCCAGGCCCTGCGCCCGGGCGCGCATCGCATCGACCCGCAGCAGGATGTCGCGAGCGTTAGCCAGAAGCGCCTGGCCCTGCGGCGTCATGACGGGACGATGGCCGGCGCGGTCGAACAGCGGGACGCCCAATTGCGCCTCCATATTGGCGATGGCGTGGCTGACGGCGGACTGCACGCGGGACAAGCGGCGGGCGGCCGCGCGAAAGCTGCCGGTATCTGCGACGGCGGCGAACACACGCAGTTGGTCCAGGGTCAGCGCGTCAATCATGGGAAGGTTGATCTATTCGTTCGATCAAGATCGTCGAAAGGTTATCACTTCGCGGAACCAATTTTGCGAGGCATGATGCCGGAATCTTGGTGAAAGCGAGGGTGGGATGGACAAGGTCGAAGGGGCGGAAGCCGCCACCGGGCACGCGCATTGGGGCGCGGTGCTGACCATCGTGGGCGCGGGCGTCGTGGCGGCGTTGCAGGTGGGCAAGGTCATCATCGCCGCGCCGCTGCTGCGCAAGGATATGGGGCTGGACCTCGCGTCCATTGGCACGCTGACGGCGGTATTTTCGATATTGGGCACGGTGGGTGGCATCGCGGCGGGCGGGATAATCGCGCGCTTTGGCGCCCGGCGCATGCTGATCCTGGGCCTGGCGGCGACGGCGGTGGGCACGGTGGTGGGCGCGCTGGCGCCCGGTTATGGCGTGCTGCTTGGCTCTCGGGTGATCGAAGGATTGGGTTTCCTGATGATTACGGTGGCCGGCCCCGCCGCGCTGCAGCGCATCGTCACCGGCGGCAGGCGCGATTTCGCCTTTGCACTCTGGAGCTGCTACATGCCGGCCGGAATGGCAATCGCGATGCTCGCCTCGCAGGCGTTCGACGACTGGCACGCCTATTGGTGGTGCGCGGGCATCGCCGCAGGCGTGGCGCTTGCCAGCATCGCCGTGCTGGCGCCGCCCACGCCTCGCGGCGCCGCCCTGTCGTGGCAGGGGCTACGACAGGACACGGTCGACACCATGGGCGCGGCTGGACCGATGCTGCTGGCGCTGTCATTCACGCTCTACAGCCTGATGTTCTTCGCGCTGTTTACGTTCCTGCCGGTGCTGCTCATGGAGCAACTGGGGCTGACGCTGGCGGCGGCCGGGTTGTACAGCGCCATCGCCAGCGCCGCCAACGTGGTGGGCAATCTGGGCGCGGGCGTGCTGCTTGCGCGCGGCTGGCGGCGGTCCACGTTGATCGCCTGCGCCAGTGCAGTGATGGCGGCCGTGTCGCTGCTGATCTTCGGTTCCGCGCTGCCGGCCATGACCACCTTTTTGCTGTGCGTGCTGTTCTCGGCCGTGGGCGGGCTGATCCCGGCGACGCTGCTTGGCACCGCGCCCCTGGTGGCGCCGCGCCCGGCGCTGACCGCGGCGTCGGTGGGGCTGGTCATGCAGGGCAGCAATCTGGGGCAGGTCATTGGGCCCGTGGCGGTGGGCGGCGCCATCGACCGCTTTGGCTGGTCGTCCGCGTCGTTCATTGTGGCGGCGGCGGGGCTGGCGGGCGGGGCGGGCGCCTGNNGGCGGGCGTGGCGGTCGCCTGGCGGTTGCGGCGCGTCGGGGGCACGAAGCTTTAACTAGGCTGGGCAGCGCGCGCCGTCGGTCACTCGGTGCCGGTCATGAGGCGGGAGCGGCGCTGTCACCGCGCTGGCCTATCATGGAGCGGTCGAACACGTTGGAGGTTACATGCACACGCCCGCTCCGCGCCTGGTCATCTTTGATTGCGATGGCGTCCTGATCGACAGCGAAATCATCGCCGCGCGCGCCCAATCCAGCGCCCTGGCCGAACACGGAATCGCCATCACGCCCGAAGAGGCCGCGCTGCGCTTTGCCGGCATTCCGGATGCGGACATGTGGCGCACGTTGCAGGCCGAGCACGCCTGCTCGTTGCCCGATGGATTCGCGGGCCAGTATGCCGCCAGGCTGGAACGCACGTTTCGCACCGAACTGCGCGCCTTGCCCCACGTATACGAGACGTTGAAGGTATTGAAGGAACGCGGGTTGGACCTGTGCGTCGCGTCTAGCAGCATGCCGGCCAAGCTGGAGGCCGCGCTCAAGATGGTGGGCCTGTGGGAGACGTTTGCACCCCATGTGTTCAGCACGGCGCAGGTGGCCAAGGGCAAGCCGGCGCCGGATGTTTTTCTGTACGCGGCGCGGCAGATGCGGGCCGCGGTGCTTGATTGCGTCGTGGTCGAGGACAGCGTGCCGGGTGTGCGCGCTGCCCGCGCGGCGCGCATGCGGGCAGTGGGGTTTGTGGGGGCCTCGCACAACGGACCGCAGCAGCGGCAGCGGTTGCTGGACGAGGGCGCGTTTGAAGTAATAGACGATCTGCGGCGCCTGCCGGAGATCATCTGAGGGGGATTGCTGGACCTATGCCGTTGCGGGCATCTCGCCGTGCAGCAGGTAATCCATCAGTTCGCGCACGGAACGCATGGCATTGCCGAACGGCAGTTTGGACGCGCCGCGGAAGAAAAGGCCGCGGCTGACTTCGCCACGCATGGCGGCCGCGAGTTTCAAGTCGATGCAGAATTGGCCGAACTTGGCGATGCCGTCGCGCAGACCGCATTGCGTCAGGCAGTCCATACGCTGGCTGCAGCGGCGCGGATCGGCGCGGGTGTTGGCTTGTAGCGTGCCTTCCTGGCGCAGGTAGCGCGTCAGCCACGGCGTGGCGACCGCACGTGCCGGCAGGCCGGCAACGCTGGTGAATTCCGCCAGTTCGGCGGGGTCGGCGTCGATCAGGACGCGTTTGAAGTTTTCGTGGGCGTCGCCTTCGTGGGTGACGGCGAACGCGGTGCCGACCTGCACGCCGTCGGCGCCGTTGCTGAGCCAGTGGCGGACCTGTTCGTGGCTGCCGACGCCGCCCGCGACGATGAGGCGGGGGGCGTCACGGCCTAGTTGCAGTTCAGTGAAAAGGGCGTGGCAATCGGCCAGCACCTTTTTGAAATCGAAGCGTTCGCTGTGCAGGTCGTCGATCCGCGCCGCGCCCAGGTGGCCGCCCGCGTAACCCGGGTGTTCGATGACGACGGCGTCGGCCAGGCGTCCCTTTTTCATCCATTTCTTCAACACGGCAGCAACGCCGCGGGCCTCGGAAAGAATGGGCACGAGCGCCACTTTGGGGAAGTCGGCCGTCATTTCAGGCAGGTCGAGCGGCAGGCCCGCACCCATGACGATGGCCTCGGCGCCGCTTTCGCAGGCCTGGCGCACCAGCGCGGGATGGTCGCGCACGGCTTTCATGACGTTTACCGCCACCAGGCCGCGCCCTTGCGCCGTATCGAGCGCGGCGCGGACCTCCCGATGCAGGGCCTCGCGGTTGGCGGTGTCGATCGTGTCGCGGTCATTGCATTTTTCGGTTTTTTCCACGAGATCGGCGTGGTGATGGCGCAAATCGACGCTGGCAATGGTGCCCACGGCGTTCTGGCTGGCAACCGCGCCGGCCAGGCGATGGGCGGATACCCCAACGCCCATGCCGCCCTGCACGATGGGCAGCAACTCGCGTCCGGCGAGGGTGAGTGATTTGAACCACGTCATGATATGAGTCTTTCCTCTGGTCAAGAGAGCAGAGGCTAGAGCAACGTGGGGAGCGCTGCCTTGCGAAGGATCAAGTGTCGTGGCAATGGGCGGGGCCTAAACAGCCCCCGCCCATCCGTCACGTTTTATCCCAGCAGCTTGACGATCGCCGGCACGGACAGCACGGCGGTGTAGTAGCCCATGAACTGCACGCCGGTATTGAAGCCGAACAGGCGCGACAGCAGGCCGCCGATGAGGCCCATGGTCAGGATCACGAGCAGGCCCAGGAATTGGCCTTCCCAGACGCTGATCACGATGATCAGGCCCACAAAAGTGGCGATGATGGCTTCGTGGCTGACGCGGCGCGACACAAACAGCGCGGCGCGGCGCGCGAAGTTCATGGCGAAGGGGTAGGACACCACTGCCGCCAGCAGCACCGCCAGCATGCCGTAACCCAGGAATTCCCAGTGGTTCAGCAGGTTGTGCAGGTTGTGCGTCTGGCCCGTTGCCGAATCCACCGTGAAGCGCGGCGGCGCGTTAAAGAGCGGCGCGGCCGGTCCCGCCGCGACGGGGCTGAGGGGCAGGCCGAACGCGATCAGCGGGATCAGCGCCTCGGCGATGTAGGTGGCCTCGGTCACGCCGTTGCGCGCGCTCAGCACCGTCGTCAGCCGGTGATAGGCGTGCTTGACGCGTGAGCCCACCAGCTCGCCCAGCACGACGGTCATGGCGACCGGGCTGAACACAAACGTGGCGCTGGATACCGCCGCGGTGGCGAGCGTCCAGCGCGTCTGCACCCGGTCCATGACTTTCAGCGGGTTCGGAAAGTAGCCCGACCAGCCCTTCACATCAGGCGCCAGCGAGAACGTGCGCACCTTGTCGCGCATCATCTTGCCGCGGCCTTGCGGCGACAGCACGGTGAAGAGGTCCGCGATCAGCGGTCCGATGGCGATGCCCAGGAAGTAGCTGATGCTGAGCTTGACGCCGTACTTGGCCGTCAGGCTTTGCAGCGCAATGATGACCATGACGAAAGGCACCAGCAGCGCCACCGCCGCCCAGCGTCCCGCGGAAAAATACGCGATCAGCAATGCGGCCGCCAGGAAGATCCACGGGGCGGACTTGGTGATGGCGGCGCCGAACGGCGCCAGCAGCACGGCGAACAGCACCGCCAGCGGCACCGCGACGAAGGCGGCGACGATGGCGCCGGATACCATCTTGCGCAGCGCAATGTGCGGCACGCCCAGCTTGCGCAGCATGTTCGCGTCCTGCAGCAGCGGCGTGGCCAGCGTGTCGCCCGGGATGCCCAGCAGCGCGGTCGGCACGGCGTGCGTCATGTGCTTGGCCACCGCGCCCGCCAGAAAGAACGTGAAGACGCCGGCGGGCGGCACGCCCAGCAGCACGACCAGCAGCGTCAGCGGCGCGAGCGTCGTGGTTTCGTCGGTGCCGGACACCAGGCCGATGGCCGCAAACACGACTGCGCCCAACAGGCCCATGCCCGCCGCCACCATGATTTGGTTAAGCAGTTCGGGGCTCATGCCAAGGCCTCCTTGGCGGCGCCGCGCCGGGGGTCGGCAAGATCGGCGTCAGCGGCAGAGACGGCGGGCGCCGCCGGCTGCGCGAACAAGTCGTACAGATCCAGTTCCTTCAGCTCGCGCACCACGGCCTCGGGCAGGTCCGCCAGCGTGCCCAGGCCGCCGGGCTGTTCGGCCAGCTCGGCCAGCACTTCGGCGCGCCAGGCAGGATCGTGCGTGGCGCTGTGCTCGACAACCTCGCGTTTGGGCGGGAACAGACGGGCGCAGATCACGCCGGCCAGCACGCAGCCGGCCAGCCCGGCCAGCATCGCGTAGGCGTGCGCAAGCTCGGGTGACGCCACCACGCCGCGCAGCCAGCGGCTGGCGGCAAAGAAGCCGGCCACGCTGACCGAGATGCCAATGCCGATGGCCCAGGCCAGATGCCTGAGATCCACGGTGTCGCTCCAGACTTCAGCCAGGCGCGTGGACGGCGCCTGAGGGCTTTGTTTCATGTCTCTCTCCTGTGTTTATCGGACGGCGCGCGGGTGGACCGGCGCCGCCTCGGGTATTCGCCGTGCGGGTTATCGGGACGCGCGCAGTTCCTCCAGCAAGGCCAGCGCGCGGTCGGTGCGGACGTCTTTTTCCGCGGCCATGCGCTTGGCGACCTCGTCGATCTCCGCGCCCGTGGCGCCGGCCACCAGTGCGATGTTGCGGGCGTGCAGCGCCATGTGGCCGCGCTGGATGCCTTCGGTGGCCAGCGCGCGCAGCGCGCCCAGATTCTGCGCCAGACCGACGGCCACGGCGACTTCGCCCAACTCCTGCGCGGAGCGCACGTCCATGATCTTGAGCGCAAGCCGCGCCAGCGGGTGGGTCTTGGTGGCGCCGCCGACCAGGCCCACGGGCATGGGCATTTCGATGCTGCCGACCAGCGCGCCCGACGTGTCCTTTTCCCAGTGGGTCAGCGACGTATAGCGGCCAGAACGGGCGGCGTAGGCGTGCGCGCCGGCCTCGACCGCGCGCCAATCGTTGCCGGTGGCCACGATGACCGGGTCAATGCCGTTCATGATGCCCTTGTTGTGCGTCGCGGCGCGGTACGGGTCGATGGCGGCGAACGTGTACGCGTCCAGCACGCCTTCGATGATCTCGGCGCCGCTGCGCTCCTTGGTGTCGAGCGTCTGCGGCGTCAGGCGCACGCGGGCGCGGGCCAGCCGCAGGTCGGCCAGGTTGGACAGGATGCGCAGGCGGACCGAGCCGCCGACGATTTCCTCGACCAGCGGGGCCACGGCCTCGGCCATGGTGTTGACGGTGTTGGCGCCCATGGCGTCGCGTACGTCGACGATCAGGTGCATCACGATCATCGGGCCGCGCGGCGTGTCCGGGAACACGTGGACCTCGATGTCCTGGCAGCCGCCGCCCAGTTCGATCAGCACCTTGTCGCGGCTGTTGGCCAGGGTCAGGATGCGTTCGCGCTCGCGCAGCAGGGCAAGGCGCGCGCCATGGGGGTCGGTCAGCCCCAGGACCTGGACCTGCGCGCGCATGAGGGGACGGGTGCTGGACGTCTCGAAGCCGCCGCCTTCGCGCGCCAGCTTGGCCATGAACGAGGCGGCCGCCACCACGGACGGCTCTTCCACGGCCATCGGCACCAGCACGTCGCGGCCATTGACCTGGAAGTTGCCCGCCACGCCCAGCGGCAGCTCGAACGTCCCCAGGACGTTTTCGATCATGCCGTCGGCGCGGGCCAGGTTCAGCGCGCCGGGCTCGGCCAGCAACTGGCGTTCTTCGGCAGTGAGCGAGGCGGCGTCGGCAATGAAGGCCAGGCGTTGGGCGGGGGTGAGGGCCCGGAAGTTGGGCAGGCGTGAATCGGCCACGATGGCGTGTCTCCGTATAAGAATCGAGTGGCCCGATTCTAGGTAAACTGTACCGCTATTCAGAGGTACAGTTTGGGCAAACAGTACCATCGCACTGCACCAATTTAGGCAACGACAAGACGGGGAGCGCAACGTGGATGACGCCAATTCGCCGGGCAGGCCGCAGCGCGCGGCGCCCATCGCCGAGAGCCTGGCGAACCTGATCGGCCAGCAGATCGCCGACCGCGTCTACCGCGCGGGCGACAAGCTGCCGTCCTTGCGCGAGCTGGCGCAATTGCACCGCTATGCCAAGAACACCGTGGTCGTGGCATTTGAAATGCTGGTGGCGCGCGGGCTGGTCGAACCGCGGCGTGGCTCGGGCTTTTACGTGCTGGATGTCGATCACGCGCGCCCGGCCGCGGAAGAAGAGCCGGGGCAATTGAGCCGGGCGATGGACATCGTGTGGCTGATGCGCGAACAGCTCAAGACCCAACCGGATGCGGTCGCCGTGGGCGATGGCTTTCCGCCGGTGGAGTGGCTGGCGGACATGCGTATGGATCGCTATCACCAGAAGGTGGTGCGCACGGGACTGGGCGCGCTGTTCCGCTACGGCAGCCGCTTCGGCTATGCGCCGCTGCGCGAAAGCCTGGTCCGCAAGCTGGGCGACGTGGGCATCAACACCGCGCCGTCGCAACTCGTGCTGACGCATGGCGCCAACGAGGCAATGGATCTGGTGATCCGCTACTTCCTGCCGCCGGGGTCGACGGTGCTGGTGGACAACCCTGGCTACTACCCGCTCTTTGGCAAGCTGAAGCTGGCCGGGGTGCGGATGCTGGGCGTGCCGCGCCTGCCTGACGGCCCGGACGTCGTTGCATTGGAATCGTTGCTGCAGCGCGAAAAGCCGCGGCTCTTTTTCACGCAGTCGATCGCGCACAACCCCACCGGTTCGGACATGTCGCCGGCCAAGGCCTACAAGATCCTGCAGCTCTCAGAGCGCTACAACCTGATGGTGGTCGAGAACGACCCGCTGGCGGATTTCAAGCCCACGTCGTCGGTCAGGCTGTCGGCGCTGGATCAGCTTGAGCGCACCATCTACATCGGCAGCTTTTCGAAGTCTTTCTCGGCGGCGTTGCGCGTGGGTTTCATTGCCTGCAACGCCGCGCTGGCAAGCGACTTGGCCGATCTGAAGGCGCTGGTGCATGTCAGCAGTTCTGAATATTGCGAGCGAATGGTGGACGTGATGCTGCGCGAGGGCCATTACGAGCGGCATCTGGTGCGGCTGCGCCAGCGGCTGGAAGCTGCGACCGGGCAGGCGTTGCAGGTGCTGGATTCGCTGGGCGCGCAGGTGTTCACGCGGCAGACCAGTTCGTTGTATCTGTGGTCTGCGTTTCCCGGCGTGGCCGATTCGCTGACGCTGGCCGCAGCGCTGATGCCCGAGAAGGTCATCATGGCGCCGGGTCGCGTGTTCAGCGTGGATCCCACGGCGGTGTCGCCGTGGTCCCGCTGCAATGTGGGCGCCGTGGTGTCGCCGCGGTTCCACGTCACCCTGGCTGCGCATCTGGATCAGCGATAGGAAAACTCCTGGAAGGCCTGTCGCAGCTCGCCCTGCGCCTGGTTGCTGAGCGCCCGCGCGACGGGCGCGCCGGGTGCGGCGCGCGCGGCCTGCACCGCGAAGTGGCGCACCCCGCGGCGGGCCAGTTCCCGCGCCAGCGCCATCAGCCGCGACTCGTCCAGCCAGTCGGGATGCCACGTGATGCGGCATTCGAAATCCTGTCCGGCGGACAGCAACTGCGTCAGGCACGCCAGCGCCGGACGCTGGGAATCGCGCCGCCCCGTGATGTCGTCGTAGCCCTTGGCGTCCGCCTTGATGTCCATGCCCACCCAGTCCAGATGACGCAGCACGTCGGCCAGCCGTAGCGGGTAGATGCCCGCAGTGTGCAGGCC